>NZ_JAJDNQ010000142.1 GCF_022340605.1 Thiohalocapsa sp. | reverse complement strand
GACTGGGGCAGCGACTGGGGCAGCGACTGGGGCAGCGACTGGGGCAGCGACTGGGGCAGCGACTGGGGCAGCGACTGGGGCGTCGATCACAATCCGTTCACCCATGTGGGAGCGCCGTCCTCGGCGCGACGGGCGTCCAGTCGCGGCGAGGACGCCGCTCCCACGGGACAAAGGCGGTGGCCTCAATGACGATTGAGGCCGCGCAAGGCCGGCTGACCGCGGATCATTCGCCTTCGGGGCCGGGCTCGCTGAGGCCATAGCGGCGGAGCTTGACGTACAGGCTCTGGCGGCTCAGGCCCAGTAGCTCGGCGGCGGAGGCGCGGTTGTCGCCGGTGAGCTCGAGGGCCGCCTCGATGCACAGGCGCTCGATCATGTCCGTGGACTCGCGGACGACTTCCTTCAGCGGCACCCGGCCCACCAGCTCCGTCAGGTGCTCGATGGAGCTCGGCAGTGCACGCTCGCCGCCGGCGTCCGCGGACACGCGTCTGTCCACGTTGCGGATGATGAAGCCGAAGCTGGGCTGGTCGCCGTTGTGGATGGAGACGGCGGAGATCTCCACCTCGCTGCTGGCGCCGAGCTCCGAGCGGATGCTGGTGGCGAAGAGCCGCACCGCGCCGTGCTGGCGCAGGTTGGCGATGAGCACGTTCAGGTCCACGCCGGGACGACCGAGCCAGCGGTCCAGGGTCTCGCCGCGGGCCTGGTCCTCGTTGGTGAGCTGCGCCAGGTCCAGGAAGGCGCTGTTGGCACTCAGGATGCGGCCGTCCTGGCCCGTCAGCACGATGCCGTCCGGGGCCTTTTCGACCATGCGGGCAATCCGCGAGCGCGGCTCCGGGGCCTGCTGCGTACGTCCTTCCGAGTCCACCGGCGTGAGGCGCAGCAGGATCAGCGATGCGCTCTCCTGGCGCACCGGCGCCCCGCTCACCTGGAACTCGGTGCCGGAGCGCAACCGTGCGCGCACGTCGTTGGCGCGTCCGGCGGCGCGGATGCCGGCGATCAGCGACTGGATGGCGCGGGTGCCGGCCTCGTCGAAGCCGTCTGGGAAGGTGCGGCCCACCAGGCGCCGGGAGTCCGCCGCCAGCAGCAGTGCCGCCGCCGGGTTGGCCTCCACCACCTTGCCGGTGTCTGGGTCCATGATCAGGATCGCGTCCGAGGCGGAGCGAAACAGCAGCCGGTAGCGGGTCTCTAGCTGCCGCAGCCGCCAGTAGTCGCGCTCCAGTGACTGCTGGGCATCCACCAGCCGCTGCTGCAGTGCGGCGATGCCCTGCAGGTTGCGACCGATGGCGATCAGGTGGCGGGCGTCGAGGCGCGCGACGAAGTAACGCACCGGCAGTTCGGTGCCGCTCTGAGAGATATGGTCCACCTGCTGCCAGTTGGGGACGGTGGCGTCGGTGGATGCCTGCTCCAGCAGATCCTTCACCCGTGGACGGCTGTCCGCGGTGACGGTGTCGGCCCAGCGCCGGCCGATCCAGTCTTCGGGTACATCGGAGGACAGCTCTTCGCTGCCATAGGCGAGGTCGCGAATGGTGCCCTCGGCGTCCAGGATGATCGCAATGTCCGCTGCTGCGGCAAGCAGGGCGGCCATCGTATCGCTACCGATGTCGCCAAGTGCCGCCTGCGGCGCGTCGAAGGGCTTCACGATCGCTATCGACCCTGTGCTAGCGCTGCAGCGCACGGCCGCAGCCCGCGGAATGACCGCGGTTGGATACCGCCGGTCGGCCGGTTCCTCGTCAGCAGGCCGACGGTGCGGCGCTCACGCGGCATCCTATTCCGCGCAATTCATGGGGTTAAGCCGCCGCGAGCGATGCGTTGCATCAAAGGAGCTTCTGCTGCGTTTGCGATGCCTGCTGCGGGCCGGGCAAAGATTCGCGCAAGCGCAGCCACGCTCGGGTGCGGCGACACCCCTATTAGTTAGACGCGGAGCAGGGGAATGTCAAGTTCGGTTTACGTTAAGCCGAGTTGACAGCAGGGGGGAAGGGGACTAGATTCGTCAATACACCGAGGCACGCTCAGTTCAGTGAGAGGGGAGGGTAATGCGTCACCGCCAGGCGCGGCATGACCGGCATCAACCGCTTTACACGCCAGCGGAGCGCGAGCGACGCGACAGCACCGTGTGGACGCTTGTCCAGGGTGTGCTGGCGCCGCTCCAGTTTCTCGTCTTCCTGGTGAGCCTGATATTGGTGCTGAGGTATCTCGCCACCGGCACCGGCGAGACGGCGGCGACGGTCTCCATCGTCGTCAAGACACTCATCCTCTACACCATCATGATCACCGGCTCCGTCTGGGAGAAGGTGGTCTTCGGCAAGTGGCTGTTCGCGCGCCCCTTCTTCTGGGAGGACGTGTTCAGCATGCTGGTGCTGGCGCTGCACACCGCTTATCTGGGTGCGCTCTTCACCGGCTGGCTGCCGGTGCGCGGCCAGATGCTGCTCGCGCTGGCGGCCTATGCGGCCTATGTCATCAACGCCACGCAATTCCTGCTGAAGCTGCGTGCGGCGCGTCTACAGCAGGCCCGCGAGGACGCGGTGGCCGCCCGTTCCGCGCAAGATACGGGGCAGGCGCCGGCGCAAGCTCTCGGAGGCGCCGAGTGAGCGGCGCTGGTGCCCCATCGGCCGGCGCTGCCGCCGACGCGGCGCGCTGCGCGCAGGCGGGGGAGAGCGGCGACGGCCTGACCGTTCTGCACGAGCGCGGCCAGCGGCAGGTGTTCTGCGGTCTTGCCGGCATCGTCTGGCTCCACCGCAAGATCCAGGACGCCTTTTTCCTGGTGGTCGGCTCGCGCACCTGCGCGCACCTGCTGCAATCCGCCGCCGGCGTCATGATCTTTGCCGAGCCGCGCTTCGCCACCGCCATCCTCCAGGACCGCGATCTCGCCGGCATGGCGGACTGCAACGACGAACTGGACCGCGTGGTGAGCGAGCTCTTGGCGCGGCGCCCGGACATCGGCACCCTGTTCCTGGTGGGTTCCTGCCCGTCCGAGGTCATCAAGCTGGACCTCGACACCGCCGCCGAGCGCCTGACCCGCCAACAGCAGGGCCGGGTGCGCATCCTCGCCTACTCCGGCAGCGGCATCGAGACCACCTTCACCCAGGGCGAAGACACCTGCCTCACCGCCCTGGTGCCGCAGATGCCGGCGTCCGACGAGCCGGCGCTGCTGGTGGTCGGCACCCTGCCGGACATCGTCGAGGACCAGTTCCGCCGGCTGTTCGACGCCATCGGCTTCGGGGCCATCGGGGCGCCGGTGCATTTCCTGCCGGCGCGCCACGCCGCCGAGCTGCCGCCGGTGGGCGCTGGCACCAAAATCCTGGCGGCGCAGCCTTTCGTCGGCGAGACGGTCGCGGCGCTCGGCAAGCGTGGTGGGTCGCAGATCGTGGCACCCTATCCCTTCGGTGTGCAGGGCACCCGAGCCTGGCTCGGCGCCGCCGCCGCCGCCTTCGGTATCGCGCAAAACAAGGTCGATGCCGCCTGCGAGGCGTCCATGGCCCGCGCCGAGCGCGGTCTGGCGCGCTATCGCGAGCAGCTCGCCGGCAAGCGCATCAGCTTCCTGCCCGACTCCCAGTTGGAGATCCCGCTCGGTCGCTTTCTGGCCCGCGAGTGCGGCATGGAGCTGGTGGAGCTGGGCGTGCCCTACCTGGATCGGCGCATGATGAGCGCGGAGCTGGAACTGCTGCCGGCGCCGCGGCGCCTGAGCGAGGGGCAGGACCTCGAGGCCCAGCTCGACCGCCTGCGTGCCGACCGCCCGGATCTGACCGTCTGCGGCCTCGGTCTCGCCAACCCGCTGGAGGCCGAGGGGCTCACCACCAAGTGGTCCATCGAGCTGGTGTTCTCGCCGGTGCACGGCTTCGACCAGGCGCCGGACCTGGCCGAGTTGTTCGCCCGCCCGCTGAACCGCCGCGCGCGGCTCGCCTTCTGAGGTCCGGTCATGCAACTCACCGTCTGGACCTACGAAGGGCCGCCGCACATGGGCGCGATGCGTATCGCCGCCTCCATGCGCGACGTTCACTGCGTGCTGCATGCGCCGCAGGGCGACACCTACGCCGACCTGCTGTTTACGATGATCGCGCGCAACGCGAAGCGGCCGCCGGTGACTTATACAACGTTCCAGGCTCGCGACCTCGGCGGCAACACGGCGGAACTGGTGCAGCAGACCCTCAAGAACACGGTGGAGCGCTTCCGGCCCCAAGCTTTGTTGGTGGGCGAGGCCTGCACCGCGGAACTGCTGCAAGACCAGCCCGGCGCGCTCGCCATGGGCATGGGCTTCGACATCCCCGTCATCCCTCTGGAGTTGCCGGCCTATACGCGCAAGGAGAACTGGGGCGCCGCCGAGACCTTCTTCACCTTGGTGCGTGGTCTGCTGCGCGGGCGCCCGGTGCCGGAACGCGAGCGCACGCCTGACCGCGCACCGCGCGCCAACCTGCTCGGTCCGACCGCGCTCGGCTTCCGCTGCCGCGACGACATCACCGAGGTCACCAAGCTGCTCGCCTCGGCGGGCGTCGAGGTCAACGTCGTCGCCCCGGCCGGCGCCTCACCCGCCGACCTGCTGTGCATCCCGGAGGCGGACTTCAACGTCTGCCTGTACCCGGAGATCGCGCACGACACCTGCGCCTGGCTGGAGCGCATGTTCAAGCAGCCGTTCACCCACACCGTGCCCATCGGCGTCGGTGCCACGGTGGATTTTCTGCGCGAGGTGGGCGAGCTCGCCAGCATCGATGTCGGGCCGGCCATCGCCGCAGCACAGACGCGGCTGCCGTGGTACTCGCGCTCGGTGGATTCGACCTACCTGACGGCCAAACGGGTGTTCATCTTCGGCGATGCCACCCACGCCATCGCCGCCGCGCGCGTCGCCACCGAGGAGCTGGGCTTTGACGTCGTCGGTCTCGGTAGCTACTCGCGCGAGTTTGCCCGCGAGATGCGCGCCGCTGCCGAAAAGTACGGCATCGAGGCGCTCATCACCGACGACTACCTGGAAGTCGAGGCCAAGGTGCTGGAGCTGGCGCCGGAGCTGGTGCTCGGCACGCAGATGGAGCGCCACATCGCCAAGCGCGCGGGCATTCCGTGCGCGGTGATCTCGGCGCCCGTGCATGTGCAGGACTTCCCGGCGCGCTATGCCCCGCAGATGGGCTTCGAGGGCGCCAATGTGCTCTTCGACACCTGGGTCCATCCGCTGATGATGGGCCTGGAAGAGCACCTCATCACGATGTTCCGTGAGGACAGTGAGTTCCACGACGAGGCTGCACCGTCGCATCTGGGGCCCGCCGCAAGGCGGGGCGGTGCTGAATCCAGGGCCGAGGCGACCGCCGATGATGCGCCGGCGGACGCGAGCGATGACGAGCTGACGTGGGAGACGGATGCGGAGCGCGAGCTGCGCAAGATTCCCTTCTTCGTCCGTGGCAAGGCCCGTCGCAACACAGAGCGCTATGCCCGGGAGCGGGGCTTAGCGACGATAACAATCGAGACACTGTACGATGCCAAAGCCCACTTCGGCCGCTGACAAGACTCCCGTCAACGTTGTCATCGTCACGCTGGACAGCCACCTGGCCGGCGCGGTAGAGCGTGCGCGCCCGTTGCTGCGGAAAGAGATGCCGGGGCTGAATCTGGCCCTGCACTCGGCAGCGGAATGGGATGAGGACCCGAAGCTCCTGGAGGAATGCAAGGCGGACATCGCCCAAGGCGACATCATCCTTGCCAGCATGCTGTTCATGGACGACCACATCAAGGCGGTGCTGCCGGCGCTGCAGGCGCGCCGCGACCACTGCGATGCGATGGTCGGCTGCATGTCCGCGGGCGAGGTGATGCGCCTGACGCGCATGGGCAAGTTCACCATGGACGGCTCCCAGAGCGGACCGATGGCGATCCTCAAGCGCCTGAGGGGGAACAAGGGCGGCAACAAGCACAGCGCCGAAAAGAACGCCACCGACGGCGCCCGGCAGATGGCCATGCTGCGGCGCATCCCGAAGATCCTGCGCTTCATCCCCGGCACCGCCCAGGACGTGCGCTCCTATTTCCTGGTGCTCCAGTACTGGCTCGCCGGCTCCGACGAGAACATCGCCAACCTGGTGCGCCACCTGGTGGGCCGCTTTGCGGACGGTGCGCGTGCCGGGCTGCGCGGCAAAGTCAAGTCCGACCTGCCGGCCGAGTATCCGGAGGTGGGCGTCTTCCACCCGCGCCTGAAGGGCCGCATCACCGGCCAAGCCAACAAGCTGCCGTCCAAGAAGAACGCCAAGGGCACGGTCGGCCTATTGGTGATGCGCTCCTACGTGCTGGCCGGCAACACCGGCCACTACGACGGCGTCATCGACGCGCTGGAGGCCAGGGGGCTCAGAGTCATTCCCGCCTTTGCAAGCGGCCTGGACGCCCGCCCGGCGGTGGAGAAGTACTTCCTGCGCGACGGCAAGCCCTGCGTGGACGCCGTCTGCTCGCTGACCGGCTTCTCGCTGGTAGGTGGTCCCGCCTATAACGACGCCGCCGCGGCCCAAGAGGTCCTGGCGCAGCTCGACGTGCCCTACCTCGCCGCGCACCCGGTGGAGTTCCAAACCCTGGAGCAGTGGCAGGCATCGGATCGCGGCTTGATGCCGGTGGAGGCCACGATGATGGTCGCCATCCCCGAGCTCGACGGCTCCACCGGCCCCATGGTGTTCGGCGGCCGCTCCGCCGAGGCGCCGTCGGATCATTCCCGCGACATGCAGTCGCACCCCGAGCGCGCCAACGCGCTGGCCGCGCGCGTCGATCGACTCATCACCCTGCGCAAGACGGCCACGGCGGAGCGCAAGGTGGCGCTGGTGCTGTTCAATTTCCCGCCGAATGCTGGCAACACCGGCACCGCGGCCTACCTCGCCGTGTTCGCATCGGTCTTCAATACCCTGAAGGCCATGAAGGCCGAGGGCTACCACGTGGACCTGCCGAAGGACGCCGACGAGCTGCGCGAGCGCATCGTCAACGGCAACGGCGCCCAGTTCGGTGCGCATGCCAACGTCTTCACCCGCATCCCCACCGACGACCATGTGCAGCGCGAGCCCTACCTCGGCGAGATCGAGGGGCAATGGGGACCGGCGCCGGGCAAGCAACTGTCGGATGGCGCGTCGCTGTTCGTGCTCGGCGAGCAGTTCGGCAACGTCTTCGTCGGTGTGCAGCCCAGCTTCGGCTACGAGGGCGACCCGATGCGGCTGCTGTTCGACAAGGGCTTCACGCCGACGCACGCCTTCAGCGCTTTCTACCGTTTCCTGCGCGAGGACTTCGGCGCCAACGCCGTGCTGCACTTCGGCACCCATGGCGCGCTAGAGTTCATGCCCGGCAAGCAGGCGGGTCTGTCCGGGGCCTGCTGGCCGGACCGGCTCATCGCCGACCTGCCGAACATGTACCTGTACGCGTCCAACAACCCATCCGAGGGCACCATCGCCAAGCGCCGCGCCGCGGCGACCCTGGTGAGCTACCTGACGCCGCCCATCGCCAACGCGGGGCTGTACCGCGGGCTGGCGGACCTCAAGTCGTCCATCGAGCGCTGGCGCACCATGGGACCGGATGCGCCGGTGGAGGAGCGCAACGAGCTGGCTGCGCTGATTCAGGCGCAGGCGGCCGAGGTGGACCTCGCCGAGATGGCGTCGGACAACGAGCCGGAATGGAACGCCGAGTCCGAGGCGCGCATCGCCCGGCTGAACGACGAGTTGCTGGAGCTGGAGTACACGCTGATTCCGCACGGCCTGCACGTGGTGGGCGAGCCGCCGAACGCCGAGGAGCGCGTGGATCTGCTGATGGCGGTGGCCGAGGGCAAGACCGACGGCTGCGAGGCGCGGGCGGTGAGCCGTGAGGCCGTGGCTGCGCTGGTGAACGGCGGCGCCCCGGCGCTGGCGCTGCAAAAGGGCGGCATGCAGGTCACCGACGCCAACCTCAAGCTCATGACCGACCTCGCCCAGTACGACAAGCTGATGTGCGAGGACCACGAGATCCCGGCCATCCTGCGCGCGCTGGAAGGCCGCTTCGTGCGCCCCGCGCCGGGCGGCGATCTGCTGCGCACGCCGGAGATCCTGCCCACCGGCCGCAACCTGCACGGCTTCGATCCGTTCCGTCTGCCGAGCATCTTTGCGGTACGCGAGGGCGCCAAGCATGCCCAGCTCCTGCTGGACCGGCACATTCAGGACGGCAACGCGCTGCCCGAGTCCATTGCCATGGTGCTCTGGGGCACGGACAACCTGAAGACCGAGGGCGGCCCCATCGCGCAGGCACTGGCACTCCTCGGTGCCAAGCCGCGGCTGGACAGTTATGGGCGCATCTGCGGCGCAGAGCTGATGCCCTTGGAGGAGGTCGGCCGCCCGCGCATCGACGTGGTGATGACCCTCTCCGGCATCTTCCGCGATCTGCTGCCATTGCAGACCAAGATGCTGGCGGAGGCGTCCTATCTCGCCGCCACCGCGGAGGAGCCGGTGGAGCAGAACTTCGTGCGTAAGCACGCGCTGGAGTATCAGGCCGCCCATGGCTGCGACATGGAGACGGCGGCGCTGCGGGTCTTCAGTAATGCCGACGGCGCCTACGGGTCCAACGTCAACCATCTCATCGACAACAGCGGCTGGGACGACGAGGACGAGCTGGCCGAGACCTACACCCGCCGCAAGTGCTTCGCTTACGGGCGTTCCGGTGTGCCGGTGAAACAGTCCGAGCTGCTCAAGTCCGTGCTGGGCGATGTGCAACTGGCGTATCAGAACCTGGATTCCGTCGAACTCGGCGTCACCACGGTGGACCACTACTTCGACACCCTGGGCGGCATCAGCCGTGCCGTCAGCTCCTCCCAGGGCAAGGACGTGCCGGTCTACATCGGTGATCAGACCCGCGGCGATGGCAAGGTCCGCACCCTGGCCGAGCAGGTGGCGCTGGAGACCCGCACCCGCATGCTGAACCCGAAGTGGTACGAGGGCATGCTCAAGCACGGCTACGAGGGCGTGCGCGAGATCGAGGTGCACATCACCAACACCATGGGCTGGTCCGCCACCACGGGGCAGGTGGCGCCCTGGGTCTATCAGCGCATGACCGAGACCTTCGTGCTGGACGAGGAGATGCGCGAGCGCCTCGCCGCGCTCAATCCGACCGCCTCCGCCAAGGTGGCCAACCGACTGCTGGAGGCGCACGAGCGCAACTACTGGCAGCCCGACGCCGCGACGCTCGAGGCCCTGCGCCGCGCCGGCGAAGAGCTGGAAGACCGGCTCGAAGGCATCACCGAGGGGGTGGCGGCATGACCCTGGACGATCTCCCAACCACCATCTTCGGCGGTGGCGGCAGCGCCGCGCCGGGCCGTGCCGAAGCCAAGCCCAAGATCGATCCGCGCCTCGATGGCGAGGGCAGCCTTCAGGTGCAGCTCGACCCCGACGTGAACATCGGCAAGGCCAAGGTCTTTGCGGTCTACGGCAAGGGCGGCATCGGCAAGAGCACCACCAGCTCCAACCTGTCCGTGGCCTTCTCGAAGCTCGGCCAGCGGGTGGTACAGATCGGCTGTGACCCCAAGCACGACAGCACCTTCACGCTCACCAAGCACTTGGTGCCCACGGTCATCGACGTGCTGGAGTCGGTGAACTTCCACCCGGAGGAACTGCGCCTCGACGACTTCGTCTACGAGGGCTACAACGGCGTCATGTGCGTCGAGGCCGGCGGCCCGCCCGCCGGCACCGGCTGCGGCGGCTACGTGGTGGGCCAGACGGTGAAGCTGCTGAAACAGCATCACCTGCTGGAAGACACCGACGTCGTTGTTTTCGACGTGCTGGGTGACGTGGTCTGCGGCGGCTTCGCGGCACCCCTGCAACACGCGGACCGGGCGCTCATCGTCACCGCCAACGACTTCGACTCCATCTTCGCCATGAACCGCATCGCCACCGCGATTCTGGCCAAGGCGAAGAACTACAAGGTGCGCATCGGCGGCGTCATCGCCAACCGCAGCGCCGAGACCGACCAGATCGACCGCTTCAACGATGCAGTCGGCCTCAAGACCATGGCCCATCTGCCGAACCTGGACGTCATCCGTCGCTCGCGGCTTAAGAAGGCGACCCTGTTCGAGATGGAGCGCTCGCCGGATGTCGAGCTCGCGCAGCAGCAGTATTTGCAGCTTGCCGCGGCGCTGCTGGCGGGCACCGAGCCCCTCGCCGTCAACCCGATGCGCGACCGCGACCTGTTCGACTTTCTCGGGTTCGATTGAGCGCTTTGGCTGAGCCACCCAATTGACCGCGCAGCAGAGACCCCGACCACAGAGCAACGCGTCTATGCCGAGTACCTCGTATCAAGAGCGCCGCAGCCAGGTGGAAGCCTATTTCGACCGCACGGCGGCCGAGACCTGGAAGCGCCTGACCTCGGACGCCCCGGTGAGCGGCATCCGTGCCACCGTGCGCGCCGGCCGCGACGAGATGCGCGCCACCCTGCTCGGCTGGCTGCCGGAGGACATGAGCGGCAAGCGGCTGCTGGACGCCGGCTGCGGCACCGGCATGCTGGCGCTGGAGGCGGCGCGGCGCGGTGCGCAAGTCTATGCCGTTGACTTGTCGCCGACGCTGATCGAGAACGCCCGAGAGCGGCTGCCGGCAGAGCTGGCGGGGCAGGTCGAATTCGCCGTGGGCGACATGCTAGCCCCCGGTCAAGACGCTTTCGACTATGTTGTATCAATGGACAGCGTCATCCACTACGAGCGCGACGATGCGTTAGGCGTCATCGCCGGGCTCGCCGAGCGGGCGCGCGAGCGGGTGCTGTTCACCTTCGCGCCGCGCACCTTCCTGCTCGCGCTGATGCACGCCGTCGGCCAGTTCTTCCCCCGCAGCGACCGCTCGCCGGCCATCGTGCCGGTGGCCGAGCGCGCGTTGCGGCGCGGCATCGCCGCCGAGCCGCGGCTGGCGGGCTGGCAGGTGGGCCGCACGCGCTGCATCCAGCGCGGTTTCTACACCTCCCAGGCGATGGAGTTGATCGCCTCCACGGCGTCGAACGCTCCCACGGAGTCGAACGTCTAATGAGCCTCTACCCGGCCGAGCTCCGCCGCTATCTGATGCGCGACCTGCTGCCGCGGGTGCTGCCGTTCTCGGATGCCGCGACCGCTGAGCTGCCGCTGCCGCGGCTGCTGCGCCTGTCGCTGTTCCAGGGCTCCGTCGGCATGACCATGGTGCTGCTCTACGGCACGCTGAACCGCGTCATGGTGGTGGAGATGGGCGTCCCCACCTGGCTGGTGTCGCTGATGGTGGCGCTGCCGGTGCTGTTCGCGCCGCTGCGGGCGCTGATCGGCTTCAAGTCGGACAATCACCGCTCCGCCTTCGGCCTGCGCCGGATACCGTACATCTGGTTCGGCAGCCTGATGCAGTTCGGCGGACTCGCCTTCATGCCCTTCGCGCTGCTGCTGCTCTCCGAGGGCGGCAACGCGCCGCCCATCGTTGGACAGCTGGGTGCCGGCATGGCGTTCCTGCTCGCCGGCGCCGGCCTGCACACCACCCAGACCGCCGGGCTCGCGCTGGCCACCGACATCGCGCCTAAGATGAGCCGGCCGCGGGTGGTGGCGCTCCTCTTCGTCGCGCTGCAGATCAGCATGCTGGGCAGTGCGCTGTTGTTCGGGCTGCTGCTGACGGACTTCACGCAGATGCGCCTGATTCAGGTGATCCAGGGCGCCGCGGTGGCGACCATGGTGCTGAACGTGGTGGCGCTCTGGAAGCAGGAGTTGTGGGACCGCAAGCGCGCTGCGCAGATGCGGCGCGAGCGCGACGCGGGCCGGCCGCGACCCAAGTTCCGTGAGAGCTGGCGCGCCTTCATCGAGGCCGGCCGCTCCAAGCGCCTGCTCGTCGCGCTGGGCCTGGGCACGGCGGGCTTCACCATGCAGGAGATCCTGCTGGAGCCTTACGGTGCGCAGGTGCTCGGCCTCACCGTCGCCGAGACCACGCGGCTGACGGCCATCTGGGCGTTTGGCACGCTGGTCGCCTTCGGGCTGGCGGCGCGGACGCTGACCCGCGGTGCGGACACCTACCGCCTCTCGGCCTACGGCGCGCTGATCGGTATCTGCGCCTTCACTGCCGTGATTTTCTCGGATCCGCTCGATTCGCCCTGGCTGTTTCGTGCCGGCGCGATGCTGATCGGCTTCGGCGGCGGGCTGTTCGCCGTCGGGACGCTGACGGCGGCCATGAATATGGCCGACGACGGTGCTCACAGCGGCCTCGCACTGGGCGCCTGGGGCGCGGTGCAGGCCACTGCTTACGGCGTTGCCATCGCCTTCGGCGGGGCTATGCGCGACGTCATCACGCACTTCGCCGCCGAAGGGGTTTTTGGGCCCGTCCTCACGGGTCCTGCCGTGGGTTACGACGCGGTCTATCACCTGGAGATCGTTTTACTGTTCGCTACCCTGATCGCAATCGGGCCGCTCGTCAGCAATGGCGGCGGCAATGGTGCGCGGTCTTCCTCGCGGTTCGGTCTTGCCGAGCTGCCCTAGTCATCCGGCCAATGGAGGTATCCCATGCCTGTCGGTGCCATTACAAGCTACATCGATGTCGCGCAGCTCGTGCTGTGGGTCTTTTGGTTCTTCTTCTTCTCGCTGGTGTTCTACATCCGCCGGGAAGACAAGCGTGAGGGCTATCCGGCCGAGTCGCAGCGGCTGGGCCAGACGGTGATGATGGAGGGTTTCCCGCCGCTGCCCAAGCCGAAGACCTTCACGCTGCCGCATACCGGCAAGAAAGTCGTCAAGCCGGGTCCGGACAAGCCGCAGTACAAGCTGAATGCGGTGCCCACCGCCAACTTCCCGGGCGCACCGCTGACTCCCACCGGCAACCCGATGCTCGCCGGCGTCGGCCCCGGCTCCTATGCGCTCCGCGACGATACCCCGGATCTCACCGAGGCCGGTCAGCCGCGCATCGTGCCCCTGCGTCTGGCCAACCACTTCAGCGTCGCCAAGGGTGATCCCGATCCGCGCGGCTGGCCCGTGATCGGCTGCGACGGCAAGCAGGGTGGCGTCTGCAAAGAGCTCTGGGTGGACCGCGCCGAGCCGCAGCTGCGTTATCTCGAAATCGATGCCGGCGGCAAGCGCATGCTGGCGCCCATCGGTCTGTGCAACATCCGTCGCAGCAAGGGCATCATCAACGTCGAGAGCATCACCGCCGCGCAGTTCAAGGACGCGCCGACGCTGAAGAGCTACGACCAGATCACGCTCGCCGAAGAGGATAGGGTGGTGGCCTATCTGGGCGCCGGTAAGCTGTATGCCACGCCGGACCGGGCGGAGCCCTTCCTGTGAGTGAGTTCGATATCGAGCCGGTTCCCGGCTTGCCGGAGCGGCTCCCCGAAGGGGAGCAGCTCCGTTGGCAGGGCGCGCCCCAGTGGCGCGCGCTCGCCGTGCGGGCGTTGCACGTCCGCACGGTTGCCATCTATTTCGGGCTGCTGATTGTGTTGCGCGTGGGTTACATGCTGGTCACGGGCGAATCGGCCAAGGTGGCGCTGCTGTCGGGTCTGTGGCTGGCGCTGCTCTGCCTTGCGGCGATCGCCATCCTGACCGTGACGGCGTACGCGCTCGCCCGCTCGACCATCTACAGCATCACCGACCGGCGGGTGGTGATACGCTTCGGCGTCGCTTTGCCGATGGCGGTGAACATCCCCTTCAGGGCCGTGCAGAGTGCGGGGCTGCGGCGCTATGCCAACGGTGTCGGCGACATCCCGATGGCGCTCGGCGACGAGCACCGTGTGAATTACCTCATCCTCTGGCCCAATGTGCGTCCGTGGCGCATTTTCGACGCCCAGCCAATGCTCCGCTGCGTGCCGGACGTGGATCGCGTGGCCGAGATCCTGGCGGATGCCCTGCGCGCGGCGACCACTGCCGAGCAGGTCGAGGCGACCGATCAACAAACGAACAACGACCGAGCAGATCCGGCGGGCAACGGCTCCTCCCAACAACTGGGCGCCGCGTCGGCCGCTGGCCACTGAGAAGTTTCCAATTGAGCAGGTTCTACTTGCCGTGAGTGACCCCTTCGAGGGCCGACCCTTCCCGCGCGCCGTGCTGATTGGCGCCGCGTTGCTGATCGGCTTCGTGATCCTTGCCGCCGCCATGGTGCGCGTCACTGGCATCGGCGGCACGGAGACGCCGCTGCCACCGGTGCTGGAGAGCCGTGAGCTGGTGTTCCTGGACAACGGCGACGGCACCACGACGGTGCGTATCGCCGGCGATAACGGCACGGTCGCGAAGCTCAGGTCCCACGTGGACGGCTTCGTGCTTGGCGTCATGCGGGGCATGGTGCGCACGCGCAAGGCCTATGACGCGCCGCTGGACGCGCCCTATGTGCTGTCGCTGCGTGAAGGCGGTGTGCTGCTTTTCGAGGACCCCCTTACCGGCCGTCGCATCGATCTGCGTGCCTTTGGTCCCACCAACACCGCATCGTTCGCACGCTTGTTGCGTGCGGAGCCTGCGCCCACGCCCGAGCCAGAGTCCCAGTGATGGGTCCCAATGATGGGTCGCAGTGATGGTCGGACACCGCAAGCTGGCGCGTCCGCTGCCCGGTGCCCCGGCAACGGATGGTCTAGGCTTGCGGCCGTCGCTGGTCGCGCTCGGGCAGCGGGCGCTTGCTGACAAGGGCGCACCCCGCGCCTAATAGGCGTTGCCAATCATGCTGAGCTACGTGCTCGCAGTGACCTACGCCCTGTTCCTCTGGTGGTTCAGTACCGGCGTAATCCTCTATCTGGACAAGCGCCCGGAGCACACCTATCCCTGGAGCATGCTCGGTGCCACCGTCCTGATGCTCGCAGGCTTCGTCGTCCTGGCCCTGACGCGCGAGCAGCCCTCCCTGTTGGGCGCCTATGCCTCCTTTACCGCCGGTGTGGTGATCTGGGGCTGGATGGAGATGAGCTACTTCATGGGCTTCATCACCGGGCCGCGGAAGGCACCCTGCCCCGAGCATTGCAGTGCCGGGCGACGGTTCGTGCTGGCGCTGTCCACGAGCATCTACCACGAGTTGGTCATTGTCGCCGCGGGCTGCGTGATGATCGTGATCACGTGGGGCGCGGCCAATCCGCTCGGCACCTGGACCTTCGTGATCCTGTGGCTGATGCGCTGGAGCGCCAAGCTGAACCTGTTCCTCGGCGTGCCGAATCTGAACGAGGAATGGCTGCCCGAGCGCATTCGCTTCCTCACCACCTACCTGGCCAAGCGGCCCATGAACCTGCTCTTTCCGATGTCCGTCAGCGTCGCGACGGTCATCATGTGTCTACTGGTGGACAGGGCCGTGGCGATGCCGGCTCCCGGTTTCGCCAGTGTGGCGCTGATGCTTGCCTCGACTCTGTTGGCCTTGGCAATTCTGGAGCACTGGTTCCTGGTTCTGCCGCTCGCGGACGGGGCGCTTTGGCGCTGGGCGCTGGGACCATCGGGGCCGCCGGCTCAATCTGCCGGTGACAGGGGGCCGGCGCCTTCGGCCGCGCGCAGCGAGCCTGGGCGCGGTGAACCTCGGAACTGGCCACAGTCCCGATCGGCGACGCGTCCCGCTGCCGAGCGCACGATGGAGGAGCGGGTCACTGCACCTCGTTTCCATGGCCCCGTGCTGCGCGAACGGCCGCTGCTGGTGGCCCCTCGTGGTCGCTGATCGCATCGAAATCCGGCGTTGAGGTGCTTTTGCCGGGCGTCGTTCAGGGACGGCTTGATGTGCATCAACGACGCTCGGCCACGGCCGGTCTAACTTTAACTCACCACCGGGGCATCGCCGTGCCGCGGCGGCCCGATCGCCGCACCGGCTCTGCCGTTGCGGCGGTTTCGTAAATAGAAAAGAAGAATGCGCTTCGCCGGAGTTGGCGATTTGCCACCAGGGTCTCTCGATATTGTCCCAAGATGGTCATCGGTCCGGCCGACGCCTAGGCGACCGGTTTGCCGGCGCCGGTCACGCGCCATCTGAGTTGACGACCTTGGCAGGCCCGGGCGGCACTGCGCAGCATGGATGCCCACGACAGGATTCAGACAACCGGCCGTAGACTCCGACAACCCCGCCGACCTTGCCACGCGCCGATCCGATACCGGCGCTGGCCGATGGCGGTGGTCGTCCCAGGGAGTCCGTCGGCGAGTCTTCATTGGGTCACGGAGGTCCGGACTTCGGTCGGGGAGACGCTGAGTCACCGTCCTTCTGTGATGGGCTTAGCGCGGAAGCCGTCGTTCAGGTTTCCGGCTCCCTGCATTTCCGCGTGCCCGCGTGCGCGGGAGTGGCAGGGCGTGGTGCCCTGCAGGGAGGGTTGTCGAGCCGCTTGGCAACGCTCCATTGTCAACCGGAAACCACAGAGGCCGCTCATTCATGTCCACCGCCGCTCCCGCCGAGTTATCCCCCGAACTGGTTCAACGGCTGACTGGACGCGGACGAAGATTTCAAGCTGCGATACGCTGCCCCAGCCGTCACGACGACTATGGCGCAGAGGATTACACCCGGGCGCTTGCAGAAGTGGCCATGCGTCCCGCCGAGACCCTCTCGCTGTACGTGCACATCCCGTTCTGTGCAGGGCGTTGTCTGTACTGTGGTTGCAACACCACGGTCACCCACGACAGCTCGCGCATGGACGCGTACCTGGATACGCTCGACCGCGAGATGGCCATGGTGGCCGAGCGTATCAATGGGGGCGACCGTGATGTGTTGCAGGTGCATCTCGCCGGCGGCACGCCCAACTATCTCAGCGAGGCGCAACTGACCCGCCTCACCGAAATGTTGGAGCGGCGCTTCCACCTCGTCGCCGACACGGAGCGCTCCATCGAATGCGATCCCCGCAGGGCCTCCGCGGGTCAACTGGAGTTGCTGCATGCGCTGGGCTTCCGCAGCATCGGCTTCGGCGTGCAGGATCTCGACCCCGAGGTGCAGCGCGCCATCGGCCGCATCCAATCCGAGGAGTTGATCCGCGACGTCTATTGGATGGCCCGGGAGATCGGCTTCGACAGCATCGGCTTCGATCTCATCTACGGCCTGCCGCAACAGACCGAGGCCGCCTTCGCGCGCACCATCGACACCGTGCTGGAGCTGGCGCCGGACCGGGTCGCCTGTTTCGGCTATGCCCGCAGGACCACCGACGGCCCCCATCAGCACGCAATCGACGTGCACGAGCTGCCCAACAATGCCGAGCGTGAGGGGCTGTTTCGCAACGCGGTGGCCGCCTTTACCCAGGCGGGCTACGCCTGGATCGGGCTCGACACCTTTGCGCTGGAGACCGACGACCTCGCACTGGCCCAGGCGGAGGGCCGGCTGCACCGCAACTGCATCGGCTACACCGCCACGCCGAGTGCGCACTTGGCGGGCCTCGGCGCCGGCGCCATCGGCGAGCTCCAGGGAACCTGTGTGCAGAACCAGCCGAACCTGGAAATCTGGCAACAAGAGGTGGTGGCGGGGCGCATCCCGGTGAACCGCGGCCATAGGCTCAACGAGCAGGACCGCCGCCGCCGTGATGCCATCTCGCACCTGATCTGCAATCTGGTGTTGCCGCAGGAGATGGCCGCCGACTGTCTGGACGACGAGTATCGCCGCCTCGCCGCCTATGCGGGCGACGGGCTGGTGGAGGCGCTGCCGGAGGGGCTGCGCGTCACCGAGGCGGGCCGCTTTTTCCTGCGTGAGCTCTGCACCGAGCAGGACGCCTACTTCCATTGGGACCGCGCGCGATGGCATTTTTCGCATTCCGAATGACGCGCAAGACGTCACGACGCCACTGTGCGTTGCCGCTGCCAGATCTCGGCGCGGAGGCGCTGATGCCGCGGCGGCAGCGGCGCCCACATGACATCGGGTATCTGCAATCTTGAGCGAGCATCAGCAAGAGGCGGCGTGCCATGCGGGCGCCGCCGAGGTGGCGCGCATCGGCCCCAATGCCATCATCCGGGTTGCCGAGTCACTCGAGGCCCGCTTCGGCAGCGCCTCGGAAGTCTTCGCGGACGCTGGACTGAGCCAGTACTTGGCGACGCCACCCACCGAGATGGTGGACGAGCGCGATGTCATCGCGCTGCAGCGCGCGCTGCGCCTGCGCCTCGGTCTGACCGAAGCACGGGCGGTGTCCTTCGATGCCGGGCTGCGCACCGGGGATTATTTGCTCGCCAACCGCATCCCGCGGCCAGCGCAGCGGGTGCTGCGCCTGCTGCCGCCGGGCCCCGCCAGCCGGATGTTGTTGAACGCTGTCGGGCGTCACGCCTGGACGTTTTCCGGCAGTGGGGACTTCAGCTTCACGGTTGGACGTCCCGTGCGGGTCAGCATCGCGGGCTGTCCCATCTGCCGCGGCAGTCAGGCGACGGAGCCCGTCTGCGACTTCTACGCCGGCGCCTTCGAGCGCCTGTTCCGGACCCTGGTGAGCCGTCGCACGCAGGTGCGCGAGGTGGCGTGCCAAGCCCAAGGCGCACCGGCCTGCGTATTCGAGATGTCCTGGTAACCGTCGCCGAATGATCGGCGTCTGCCCAAGGCGCCGGGCGACCCCTGAACCCCTCAGTGCAGCCGCCGCGTGGCTTCTTTGCGGGATGCTGCCAGATGGCCCTTGCGCTCTTCCTCCAGCGGCAGCGTGGCGTGATGCAGCACCATGCGCCAGCCGTTCGCCGTCTCGCGGTAGACGTTGGTGGCAATGACCCGAGTCAGCCCCTCGACATCCGCGTTGGCGCGTCCGATGCGCTCCTCCACCAAATGGATGCTGAGGTGCGCCGCGGCGGTGCTGTGCAGGAGCCGATGCCGCACCGTCGGTGCCGCGGCGCCGGCGAAGATCTGCCGCCAGCTCTCCAGAACGGCGGTGGCGCCCGTCAACAGATCGCCGCCGGGATGGATGCAGCGGGACTCGTCACCGCTGTGCCAGATGCGCGCCATGGCGCCGAGGTCGGTGGCCGCGAAGGCCCGATAAAATGCTTCTTCGGCGGCTTCCGGGCTTTCGAAAGACGAATCGGACATGAGTGTGACTCGGTGGGTGCGTGCGGCGGCCGGTCCCGGAGCTTGCTTAGCGCACCATGTCCAGCAGGTGCGTGTCCGGGTAGAGGTCGACGCCCAGGAATGTCTTGATGGCGTAGCCGACCAGCAACAGAAACACGACCACGGGCACCAACACGGCGGTACCCAGCAGAAGCGCTCCCGCCGCCGAGGCGAGCCGTTTCCATAGACGCTTTTCCTCGTAACGGGTGTTGGTGCGGCGGTCGCGTCCCGCCAGGAACACGAAATAGTAGCGGGCGAACAGCAGCGGCAGATTGCCGCGCACGTCGATACTGTGGCGGCTGATGGGGCGAGTCTGATCGACGGCGTCGCGAATGCAGCGGAACTGGTGCTCGGTCAGGGATGCGAGCACGGCCGGCTCGATCTTTGCCAAGACCGAACGGGTGAAGGGCGCAAGGTTGGGGTCATCGAGGGCACGCTGTTTCACCGTGGGCGCGCCTCGGCGAGGGGGTCGGGGCAGGCTCCCTCAAGCCGTTCCGGCATGGTAGCCGCGGCCGCTCGCGCGGCCGGGACGCCTGCGATGTATGGTACCGGGGACGAGACTCGAACTCGTAAGGTGTTGCCACCGGTGGATTTTGAGTCCACTGCGTCTACCAATTCCGCCACCCCGGCATTCAGTGCATTGGCGCCTGAGCGCCCATCCCTGCGCCGTCCTGCCTGGCCCGTCACCTGACATCCGCATGCTGTCGCCATCAACGGCGCCCCGTCTCTGCAGCCGCCGCCGTGGCTCGGACGCCGCCAGTCGTTCCAACGGACGACCGTTGCCCCGCGGAGTCAGCAGTTCCAAGCGGGCGGTGAACGTCAACTTGTACTCTGAACCGCGCAGACGGGAATCATACCCTGGTCCGTTGTCAGTCTCCACGCCTTAAGCAGCGCTGAAAACGTCCGGGCATCCTGCCCCGCAGGCACCGCCGAACACCTCGGCGGTGCCGTTACCGCCGTGGCATGGTGACCGAGTCCACCGGCCAGCCCCAGATGCCTATCTCGTGGGTGCGGGCGATGCGCTCCAGCGCGTGGTATTCGAAGGGCGCATTCGGCAGCGCCAGCGCCCAGCCGCGCTCGATCAGATAGGCGGCCAGGTCGGTTCCTGGATCGAAGCTGGAGCGGCCCTTCCAGCAGGTCGCCTGGACGCTGCCGTCGGCGTTGTGCCCGCGCTCGACGCAGCGGATGAACCCCTCGACAATGAAGTCCAGCGCCAGCACCCCGC
Source organism: Thiohalocapsa sp. (assembly GCF_022340605.1). Classification (GTDB taxonomy): domain Bacteria; phylum Pseudomonadota; class Gammaproteobacteria; order Chromatiales; family Chromatiaceae; genus Thiohalocapsa. The sequence goes on along the minus strand of NZ_JAJDNQ010000142.1, from coordinate 48,887 downwards.
GCTCGGCGCAGCGCACCGGCGTCTCCCAGCGCCGGCACTGGCGGTTGGTCTCCGGCATGTAGATGCCGAACAGATGCACGACGCGGTCGCCGATGATTAGGTTGCCGTCGTCGCGCACGATGCCATGGCCCTCGAAGTCGAAGTCCGCGGCGTTGGCGCCTGCTGCCAGGCTCAGCGCCAGCAGCAGCCATGGCTGGAGTCTGCACGTTGTCGAAGTTCGAAGCATTGTCCTGGAGACTCGAATTGGGGGCATGGATGCATCCCAGCACAGTGAACATAGTCCGCCAAGCGCGCGGATCGCTCCCGCCAGCTTATTTGGCGTCCCAGCTGCTAAACTACTGTGCGTTCTGTCGTTCCAATTCGTTCAGCCCGGCAGCAATGTCGCCCATCTCCGATCAATGCCACCGGAATCTCCCATGCCAGACGCGACTATGCTCGACGCCCCGTCCCGTCACTCGCCGGGCACTCACCAGCGCGGCCGCGACAAGGTGGCCCGCATCCCGGTGAAGGTGGAGCCGACGACGGCGCCGCCGCGGAAGCCGGCGTGGATCCGGGCAAAGGCGCCGACGGGCCCTGGCGTCATGCGCATCAAGCGGCTGCTGCGCGAGACGGGTCTGGCGACCGTGTGCGAGGAGGCGCAGTGCCCGAACCTCGGCGAGTGCTTCGGCCACGGCACGGCCACCTTCATGATCCTTGGCGACATCTGCACCCGCCGCTGTCCGTTCTGCGACGTGGCCCACGGGCGCCCGCAATCGCTGGACGACGCCGAGCCGGAGCGCCTGGCCGAGTCCATCGCGCGGATGGGCCTCGAGTATGTGGTCATCACGTCGGTGGACCGGGATGACCTGCGGGACGGCGGTGCCGGCCACTTCGCGGCCTGTCTCAGGGCGGTGCGTGCGCGTTGCCCGGATATCCGGTTGGAGGTGCTGGTGCCGGACTTCCGCGGCCGCGAAGCGCGCGCACTGGATGCCTTCTGGGGCGAGGCGGCGCCGGATGTCTTCAATCACAATCTCGAGACCGTCCCGCGGCTGTACCCGGAGGCGCGTCCCGGCGCCGACTACGCGGGCTCGCTTGCGCTGCTCGCGCACTTCAAGGCGCGCCATCCGCGGGTGCCGACCAAGTCCGGTCTCATGCTCGGCCTGGGCGAGGAGCGCGACGAGGTGCTCGCCGTGATGCGCGACCTGCGGGCACACGGCTGCTCCATGCTGACGCTGGGCCAGTACCTGCAGCCGAGCCGCGAGCATCTGCCGGTGCGCCGCTTCTGGACGCCGGACGAGTTCGATGCGCTCCGCGTGGCCGGTGAGGCCATGGGCTTCGAGAACGTCGCGAGCGCGCCCATGGTGCGCTCGTCCTACCACGCCGATCTGCAGGCCCGGCCGCTGGTGCAGGGCTAAGGCGATTTCTGTCAACAAACATGCCGCCTGGCTCGTCTTCTCGCCCGCCTTCTTTGTCGCGGCAATGCGCACATAGAACGACTATGTGCACGCTGCCGCTTCTCGAAGGCGAACGAGCATCCTGCGCCACTCGGTATGTTCGTTTCCGGCAATCGCCTAAGGGGCCGGCCAAGGTATCGACACACTGGCGGTCCCCGGCATGTCTGTCTTGTTGAACGGCCTCTGGCTGTTGCTCGGTTTCGGCGTCTTCATGGCACTCATCTGGAGCGTCTACGCGGTGAATCGCGCCGCGGCGCGCCGCTTCGGCTACGAGCCCTTCTCGCTGCCTAATGCCGCGCTGATGCTGGTGGCGAACCTGCTGCTGCTGTCCGCGCTGACGCCCGCCGCGCAGGCGCCGTCCGGCGACGTGGCCCTGCGTACCCAGGTAATGCTGGGCGCGGCCGCCGTGCTGGCCCTCTGGCTCTTCGTCATCATTGCGCGCCGCAGCAATGGCTGGTATGCCCTCTATGCCGTCGCGCTGATGAGCGTCGGTGCCATCGCTGTCCTGCCGAGCCTCGTGTTCATGCGCTTTGCGGTCGCGCCGGCCGAGACGAGTGGGGAAGGTTCGCGGCGCCAGGCGCAACCGGCGCGCGACCCGACGCAAGACGCGACTCGAGTGCCTCCCAAGGGCATGGACGGGCCGCGCGGCTGAACCGAGGTCTGGCGCATCCGCCGCGAGCGTCGAGATCGCTCCGTCTGCCCGCGTGGGGCGCCGTCTTTGGTGCAATGAGCATCCAGTCGCGGCGGGAACGCCGCGCCCACGGAAGCGAGGCCGCGGACCGAATGATAATCAAGGCCCCGCTGCGCACGTGGATACTCGATCCTAGCCCCTAGCCCCTAGCCCCTAGCCCCTAGCCCCTAGCCCCTAGCCCCTAGCTCCTCACTGAATGGGATGGAAGCCTACACGATCATCAAACAGCTCCTGCTGCCACCGGGCCTGTTGCTGCTGCTGCTGGCGCTAGCCTTCTTTCTGGTGCGCGGTACGCTCGGGCGGCTGGTGCTGTTCGTGGCCTGGACCCTGTTGCTGGCGATGAGTGTGCCGTTGTTTGCCGGGCTGCTGGTGCAGGCGGCGGAGCCGTATCCGGCGCTCACGGAGGCGGACCTTCGGCACACCGATGCCGGGGCCATCGTCGTGCTGGGGGCGGGCGTCTACTCGGACGCACCGGAATACGGGGGCACGACGGTGGATGGGCACAGCATGGTGCGCAGCCGCTACGCGGCCTGGTTGCAGCGGCGCACGGGGTTGCCCATCTACCTCACGGGCGGCTCTGGCGCCGGGGCTCCGGCTCCGGCGATGCGCCGCTTCCTGGAGCAAGAACTGGGGGTGCCTGTGGCGGCCGTGGAGGACGCGAGCCGCAACACTTGGCAGAACGCCACCTTCACCGCGCCGATGCTCGAGGCCGCCGGCATCCATCGCGTGTTGCTGGTGACGGAAGCCTGGCATATGCCAAGGTCCGTGGCTGCCTTCGAACGGGCCGGCGTCGAGGTTGTGCCCGCGCCCACCTACTTCGTCTCGAGCGGCCGGCGCCTGGGAGATGATCCGCGCCTTCACGGGGGCGACCGAGGGGGCGACTGGCGCAACTGGCTGCCGCAGGCAAAGGTCTGGTGTGCCAGCTTTTACGCCATCCACGAGTTGCTGGGTGGCTTCTACTACGACCTGCGCGCCCGACTCGTTTCTTCATCTCAAGATGGCCGGTTGAGCATTGACGCAGATCAATAGCACGGCACGCCGGCTTCTCGCCGCTGTCGGGTTCCGGCGCCGCTTATGCACAAGTGTCGCAGGGGAGCGCCCGGTGTCGCAGTTGGTGGAAGAGACTGACATGCAATCTCGGAAGGCTGTCTAAGTGTCTGTTTTTCATATGCAACGGAACCTGGCCAAATGCTGGCCACTTACACGGGATTGTCATGCACACAGGGACTTAGATTCTTTGCCCCAGTTTCTTCCACAGACTTATCCACAGGGCGCGTGAATAAGTGCGCCAGGCCAAATCTGGGTCGATGGTTAGGCGAAAAGCTTAGAAATTGCATCAGGAGTATCGGCTAAGTTGCTTGCTGTTCAGGTGGAGACGCTGTCAAGTCAGGCGCCGACCGGCTGCCGGGCGGATTTGTCCCCGAAATCCTTACGAACCCTGTTCGTGCTCGCGATATGGCAGAGCGCTGGGCGCTGAGGCAGGCGACCTCCTATGCCCTGCGCCTGATCACCGTCTGACATCACGTAACGGGCTGCCCGGTGTCGTTGCCAAGTAGGTCCGAGCGTGCACAGATTGACGCCGCTAGCTCGGCGGGCTAGGGGCTTGCCGACCAAGCCATCGGGCCGACTCCGCACCCATAGAGACTATAGGTTGCCCGCCGGGTCGCATTTGGCGGATGCTTCCGCGTTTCGATCATCGGGCGAGATGCCACCACGAGGAGGGGCTCATGAGCGAGCACAACAACAAGCCCAAAGCCAAGAAGTCCGTCGCGCTGTCCGGTGTCACCGCCGGCAACACGGCGGTCTGCACCGTCGGTCGCACCGGCAACGACCTGCACTACCGCGGCTACGACATCCTCGACTTCGCTGATCAGGCCGAGTTCGAGGAGATCGCGCACCTGCTGATCCACGAGCGCCTGCCGAGCCACGCGGAGCTCGCCGCCTACAAACGCAAGCTCAAGGCCCTGCGCGGCCTGCCGGCGGCGCTGAAGACGGCGCTGGAGCAACTGCCGCCCTCGGCGCACCCGATGGACGTGCTGCGCACCGGCTGCTCCGTGCTCGGTACCCTGGAGCCCGAGAAGGACAGCATGCCGCTGGCCGCCGCCCGCGACATCGGCGACCGGCTCATGGCCAGCTTCGGCTCCATGCTGCTGTACTGGTATCACTTCGCGCACAACGGCAAGCGCATCGAGGTGGAAACCTACGACGACTCCATCGGCGGCCATTTCCTGCACCTGTTACACGGCGAGGCGCCGTCCGCGGACTGGGTGCGCGCGATGCACACGTCGCTGATCCTGTATGCCGAGCACGAGTTCAACGCATCCACGTTTACCGGCCGTGTCGTCGCCGGCACCAATTCTGACATGTACAGCGCCATCACCGCTGCCATCGGCGCGCTGCGCGGGCCGAAGCACGGCGGCGCCAACGAGGCCGCCTGCGAGATCCAGCAGCGTTACGCCAGTGCCGATGAGGCCGAGGCCGATATCACCGAGCGGGTGGGGCGCAAGGAGATCGTCATCGGCTTCGGCCATCCGGTCTACACCATCGGCGACCCGCGCAACGAGGTCATCAAGGCCGTCGCCAAGCGCCTGTCCGAGGGCAACGGCGACATGCTGATGTTCGATGTGGCCGCGCGCCTGGAAACGGTGATGTGGGATCTCAAGAAGATGTTCCCGAACCTGGACTGGTTCTCCGCGGTCTCTTATCACCAGATGGGCGTGCCGACGGCGCTGTTCACACCGATCTTCGTCATCTCCCGCACCTCCGGCTGGGTGGCGCACGTGATCGAGCAGCGCATCGACAAGAAGATCATTCGCCCGAGTGCCAACTACGTTGGCCCTGAAAACCGGACCTGGGTGCCGATCGAGGAGCGCTGACGCGGTGCTCGCGAAGCCACGGCGTCGCGGGAAGAGATTCACGCGAAGCCGCGAAGCCGCGAAGGATGGACACGGCGGGGAGGATCGTAGGTCGGGTTAGCAATAGCGTAACCCGACAATCAACGGCTCGCTCTGGTTCCCACGCTCCAGCGTTGGGAACCCAGGATGGCCGCTCCAGCGGCACGTGGTGCTCCAGAGACGTTGCACCCTGGGCATGTGCTCTCACCAGAATCATGATCAACACCGACTACCGCAAGCCCCTGCCGGGCACTGAGCTGACCTACTTCGACGCCCGCGAGGCCGTCGAGGCCATCGCCCCCGGCGCCTACGTTAAGCTGCCCTACACCGCGCGCGTGCTGGCCGAGCAACTGGTGCGCCGCTGCGACCCCGCTGCCCTGACCGAGTCCCTGCGGCAGATCATCGGCCGGAAGTGCGAGCTGGACTTCCCCTGGTACCCGGCGCGGGTGGTCTGCCACGACATTCTGGGCCAGACCGCGCTGGTGGACCTGGCCGGTCTGCGCGACGCCATCGCCGAGCAGGGCGGCGACCCCGCCAAGGTGAACCCGGTGGTGCCGACCCAGCTCATCGTCGACCACTCGCTGGCCGTCGAGGCGCCGGGCTTCGATGCTGACGCGTTCGCGAAGAACCGTGCCATCGAGGACCGCCGCAACGCCGATCGCTTTCACTTCATCGACTGGTGCAAGACCGCCTTCAACAACGTGGACGTGATACCGGCCGGCAACGGCATCATGCACCAGATCAACCTGGAGAAGATGTCGCCGGTGGTCCAGGTGCGTGACGGCGTCGCCTTCCCGGACACCTGCGTCGGCACCGACTCCCACACCCCGCACATCGATTGTCTCGGCGTCATCGCCATCGGCGTCGGCGGCCTGGAGGCGGAGACGGTCATGCTCGGGCGGCCGACCATGCTGCGTCTGCCCGAGATCATCGGCGTGAAGCTGACCGGCCGGCGTCAGCCGGGCATCACTGCGACGGACATCGTGCTGGCGCTGACGGAGTTCCTGCGCAACGCCAAGGTCGTCTCGGCCTGGCTCGAGTTCTTCGGCGACGGCGCCCGCGGCCTCACCATCGGCGACCGCGCGACGATCTCGAACATGACCCCGGAGTTCGGGGCGTCCGCCGGTATGTTCTATATCGACGAGCAGACCATCGCGTATCTGAAGCTCACCGGGCGCGATCCGGAGCAGGTGGCCCTGGTCGAGACCTACGCCAAGACTACCGGCTTGTGGGCGGATGACCTGGCGCAAGCCGAGTACGAGCGCGTGCTGGAATTCGATGTGTCCACCGTCGGCCGCAACATGGCCGGCCCGTCGAACCCGCACCGCCGCCTGCCGACCAGTGCGCTCAGTGAGCGCGGCATCGCCGGCAACCTGGATGCCGCCAGGCATGAGGAGGCCGAGGGCAAGATGCCCGACGGCGCCGTGATCATCGCCGCCATCACGTCCTGTACCAACACCTCCAACCCGCGTAACGTGGTCGCCGCCGGTCTTATCGCCCGCAAGGCGAATGCACTCGGCCTGACCCGCAAGCCCTGGGTCAAGACCTCCTTCGCGCCGGGCTCCCGGGTCGCCCGACTGTACCTGGAAGCATCAGGCCTGCTGCCGGAGCTGGAAAAGCTGGGCTTCGGTATCGTCGGCTACGCTTGTACCACCTGCAACGGCATGAGCGGCGCCCTGGACCCGAAGATCCAGCAGGAGATCATCGACCGCGACCTCTATGCCACCGCCATCCTCTCCGGCAACCGCAACTTCGACGGCCGCATCCACCCGTACGCCAAGCAGGCCTTCCTGGCCTCGCCGCCGCTGGTGGTCGCCTATGCCATCGCCGGCACTGTGCGCTTCGACATCGAGCAGGACGCGCTGGGCACCGATGCCGACGGCAACTCCATCACGCTCAAGGACATCTGGCCGTCGGACGAGGAGATCGACGCCATCGTGGAGCAGTACGTCAAACCGGAGCAGTTCCAGCAGGTCTACATTCCGATGTTCGACCTCGGCGCCCGTGAGCAGGCCGAGAGCCCGCTCTACGACTGGCGCCACCAGAGCACCTATATCCGCCGTCCACCATATTGGGAAGGCGCGCTCGCGGGGGAGCGAGCGCTCACGGGCATGCGCCCGCTCGCGGTCCTCGGCGACAACATCACGACGGATCACCTGTCTCCGTCCAACGCCATCCTGCCCACGAGCGCCGCCGGCGAATACCTGGCGCGCATGGGCCTGCCGGAGGAGGACTTCAACTCCTACGCCACCCACCGCGGCGACCACCTGACGGCCCAGCGCGCCACCTTGGCGAACCCCAAGCTTTACAACGAGATGTGCCGCGACGCCAACGGCGAGGTCATCCAGGGCTCGCTCGCCCGCGTCGAGCCGGACGGCGAGCAGATGCGCATGTGGGAGGCCATCGAGACCTATATGAACCGCGGCCAGTCGCTCTGCATCATCGCCGGCAAGGACTATGGCCAGGGCTCATCGCGTGACTGGGCCGCCAAGGGCGTGCGCCTGGCCGGTGTCGAGGCCATCGTCGCCGAGGGCTTCGAGCGCATCCACCGCACCAACCTGGTGGGCATGGGCGTGCTACCGTTGCAGTTCCAGGACGGCGAGAACCGCCACACCTATGGCATCGATGGCACCGAGACCTTCGACGTGACCGGCGACCTGGCTCCCCGCGCCGAGCTGATCGTCGTGATGCATCGGGCGAACGGCGAGCAGGTCGAGATCCCGGTCACCTGCCGGCTGGATACGGCCGAAGAGGTCCAGGTTTATGCGGCCGGCGGCGTGCTGCAGCGGTTTGCGCAGGACTTCCTGGCTGCGGCCGCCTGACCGTCCACCCGCATGCCAACCAAGGAAGAGCTGGCGGCCTTTTTTGCTGCCGAGTTTCCGCAAACCAAGGTCACGGTCGAGGCCGTCGGCGGGGGCGCGGCCAGGGTGCGCCACGCCATCGGCTTCGATGAGCTTCGGCCCGGCGGCACCGTTTCCGGACCGGTACTGATGGCCGTGGCCGATGTGGGGCTCTACGTCGCCATTCTCGGCGAGATCGGCATCACCACGGATGTGGCCACCACCAATCTCAACACCAACTTCCTGCGCATGCCCGCGGGCGACCGGGACATCATCGGCGAGTGCAGACTGCTGAAGGTCGGCCGAACGCTGATCGTCGGCGAGGTGTCTCTGTTTTCCGAGGGCGACGACCGGCCCGTTGCGCACGTCGTCGGGACCTATGCCCGTCTTTCCCCGAAGCATGCCTGAGCATCGTCGTCGTCCCGTACCCGCGCAAGGATTTGCCACCTGGTACACCGCGCAACACTTATCGCCAGGCTGGTTGGTTCTGGCAGGAGCAATATCGACCATGCTCTTCTGACGCCCGCGGTCGCGTTCTGCGTTCGTTGCCGTTCAGCCGCTGCCGCGGCTCCAGCCGCGTCCCTGGTGGACACCGACGCCGTCCGGGGCCTTCCCTCCCGTGCGGCGAGTGGCCACAATGGCGGACTGACACATCGCCCCGCAGCCCGGAGACACAGATGCCCCAGTACCGCTCCCGCACCACCACCCATGGCCGCAATATGGCCGGCGCCAGGGCGCTCTGGCGCGCGACCGGTATGACCGACGGCGACTTCGACAAGCCCATCGTCGCCGTGGCCAACTCGTTCACGCAGTTTGTCCCGGGCCATGTGCACCTGAAGGACCTGGGCCAACTGGTGGCTCGCGAGATCGAGCGCGCCGGCGGCGTGGCCAAGGAGTTCAACACCATCGCCATCGACGACGGCATCGCCATGGGCCACGGCGGCATGCTCTACTCGCTGCCGTCGCGGGATCTGATCGCCGACAGCGTCGAGTATATGGTCAACGCCCACTGCGCCGATGCGCTGGTGTGCATCTCCAATTGCGACAAGATCACGCCCGGCATGCTGATGGCCGCGCTGCGGCTGAACATTCCCACCGTGTTCGTTTCGGGCGGGCCGATGGAGGCCGGCAAGGTCCGGCTCGCCGACAAGGGCGAGCTGAAGCTCGACCTCATCGATGCCATGGTCACCGCCGCCAATCCCGCCGAGACCGATGCCGACGTCGCCGCCATCGAGCGCTCCGCCTGCCCCACCTGCGGCTCCTGCTCCGGGATGTTCACGGCCAACTCGATGAACTGTCTCACCGAGGCCCTGGGTCTGTCGCTGCCCGGCAACGGCTCGCTGGTGGCCACCCATGTCGGTCGCCGCGAGCTGTTCCTGGAGGCTGGCCATCTGGTCGTGGAGTTGGCGAAGCGCTGGTACGAGCACGACGATGCCAGCGTGCTGCCGCGCGGCATCGCGACTTTTGAAGCCTTCGAGAACGCCATTGCGCTGGACATCGCCATGGGCGGCTCCACCAACACCGTGCTGCACATCCTGGCCGCCGCCCACGCGGCCGGCGTGGCCTTCACCATGGCCGACATCGACCGCATGAGCCGCAAGGTGCCGAATCTGTGCAAGGTCGCGCCCTCGACCCAGAAATACCACCTGGAAGACGTCCATCGTGCCGGCGGAGTCATCGGTATTCTTGCCGAGCTCGACCGCGGGGGGCTTGTCCATCGCGACTGCCATACCGTGCACAGCCCGAGCATGGGCGCGGCCATCGATGCCTGGGACGTGATGTCCGAGCAGGCATCGGCGGCGCGCGAGCGCTACCTGGCCGGCCCCGGCGGTGTCCCCTCTCAAGTCGCCTTCAGCCAAGAGAGCCGCTGGCCGGACCTCGATTTGGACCGCACCGCCGGATGCATCCGCGACATCGAGCATGCCTACTCCAGCGACGGTGGCCTGGCCGTGCTCTACGGCAACATCGCCGAGCAGGGCTGCATCGTCAAGACCGCCGGCGTGGATGAGGAACTGCTGACCTTTTCCGGTCCGGCGCGCATCTGCGAGAGCCAGGAAGCCGCGGTCACCGCCATCCTCACGGACGAGATCAGGCCCGGCGATTGCGTCCTGATCCGCTACGAGGGTCCCAAGGGCGGCCCCGGCATGCAGGAGATGCTCTACCCGACCAGCTATCTCAAGTCCAAGGGTCTGGGCAAGGCGTGTGCCCTGATCACGGATGGGCGCTTCTCCGGCGGCACTTCTGGTTTGTCTATTGGTCACTGCTCGCCGGAGGCCGCCGAGGGCGGCGCCATCGGTCTGGTGGAAGAGGGCGATACGATCGAGATCGACATCCCCCGGCGCAGTATCCGCGTCCTGGTCGACGACAGCGTCCTCGCCGAGCGCCGCGCCGCCATGCAGGCCCGAGGCGACAATGCCTGGAAGCCGGTGGATCGCCAGCGCCCCGTCTCCGAGGCCTTGCGCGCTTACGCCGCCCTCACCACCTCCGCGGCCCGCGGCGCCGTGCGCGACTTGTCGCAGATCGGCGGCTGAACGGTGCCGGGATCGTGGCCCTATGGTGGGCAATGAGTGGTGGGGCATGAGTGGTTTGCCCCGGTGCCGGGTCTCCGATAACCCGGCAAGCGTTGCGTGCGTCGATCACGGCTTCACCCGCTGCCGCGGGAGCGCCGTCTTCGGCGCGACGGGCTCAGTCGCGGCGAGGACGCCGCTCCCACGGGGGCACGGCAGCGGCCGGAGTTATGAGCAAGACCGCATGGCGCGCAGGTTGGGCCGATCTCCGGATGCCGAGCGCGGGGGCCAAGGTCAGCGCCTGATGGTTGTGCGTCTTTCGTCGGCTCAGCCTGGACCAACGTCGCTGTATGCGCCCTGCGCGCGGCCTATGCCTTCTTCACGAACTCCGACTTCAACTGCATTGCACCGATGCCGACGATTTTGCAATCGATATTGTGATCGCCTTCGACGAGCCGGATGTTCTTGACCTTGGTCCCTACCTTCACGACCGACGACGAGCCCTTCACCTTCAAGTCCTTGATTACAATAACCCCGTCGCCATCGCTCAGCGGGGTGCCATTGGCATCCTTGACCACGACCGCCTCCTCTGCCGCGTCGGCTTCAGCCGACCATTCGTGACCACATTCAGGGCAGACCAACAGTGACCCATCCGCGTAGGTGTATTCCGAGCCGCACTCGGGACATGGCGGAAAATTACTCATAAACGCTTTTCTCTCTCAATCGATCAACGTATCCACTCTGCTTTGACCGCGCTGGCATTCGGAGGGAACCGTCTCCCGGGGCTGCCCGATGTCATCGGTTTCTCGTGGATGCCGATGCAGGCGGCGCCGGCGACCTGCGCATCGTACCCCAGCGACTGCCCCTCCAGCCTGCCCCAGAGGATCCATCGCATGCCCCATGCACCCCAGATCAGAATCCCCGCCACCTACATGCGCGGCGGCACCAGCAAGGGCGTCTTCTTCAAGCTGACCGATCTGCCCGAGGCCGCCCGCATGCCGGGAGAGGCCCGCGACAAGCTGCTGCTGCGGGTCATCGGCAGCCCCGACCCCTACGGCAAGCACACCGACGGCATGGGCGGTGCCACGTCTAGCACCTCCAAGACCGTGATCTTGTCCAAAAGCGAGCGGCCGGATCATGACGTGGACTACCTGTTCGGCCAGGTGTCCATCGACACGCCCTTCGTCGACTGGTCCGGGAACTGCGGCAACTTGAGTGCCGCCGTGGGCGCCTTCGCCATCGCGCACGGCTTGGTGGGCCCGGAGCGCATCCCCGAGAACGGCGTCTGCGCCGTGCGCGTCTGGCAGCAGAACATCGCCAAGACCATCGTCAACCACGTGCCCATCACCAACGGCGAGGTCCAGGAGACCGGCGACTTCGAGCTGGACGGTGTGACCTTCCCGGCCGCGGAGGTGCCGGTGGAGTTCGTCAGCCCCATCGACGCGGGCGAGGCCGTGTTCCCCACCGGCAGCCTGACTGACACGCTCGAAGTCCCGGGAGTCGGCACCTTCGAAGTCACCATGATCAACGCCGGCATCCCGACGATCTTCCTGCAAGCCGAGGACCTGGGCTACGACGGCACCGAGCTGCAAGACGCCATCAACGGCGACCCGGCAGCGCTGGAACGCTTCGAGACCATTCGCGCCCACGGGGCAGTGCGCATGGGGCTGATCGCGGACGTCTCGGAGGCCGTCACCCGCCAGCACACGCCGAAGGTGGCCATCTGCGCGTCTGCCAGGGACTACACCGCCTCCAGCGGCAAGACCGTCAAGGCGGCGGACATCGACCTCAACGTCCGCGCCCTGTCCATGGGCAAGCTGCACCACGCCATGATGGGCACCGCTGCCGTGGCGATCGCCAGCGCCGCGTCCATTCCCGGCACCCTGGTGAACCGCGTGGCCGGTGGTGGCCCGCGTGACTCGGTCACGTTCGGCCATCCCTCCGGCACGCTGAAGGTCGGCGCCGCCGCCTCCGAGCGCAGCGGCGATTGGTGCATCGACACGGTCGTCATGAGCCGCAGCGCCCGGGTGCTGATGGAAGGGTGGGTGCGTGTGCCCGGGGATGTTCTCTGACTTCGCTTGCAGGTCCGCGAGGACCTATCCCTCAGCCCGCACGCTTCCACCGGCCCCGGTAGGGACCAACGGGACGACGACTAGCCTGACATCGCAGCAGAGCGGCAAGCAGGTATCGATCCGCACCGAATCTTCAGGTCGCCCGGTTGCAGCCGCCTGGATGATGTGATGTGAGGCGGCAGGCCGCTTCTGTGGATGCGTGAGCGGCGGGGCATGGGGAAAGCCCCACGGAGGCTGGGCTTGATCCCTTTTCCTCGGCTGGGTATTGCCCGTCAGTTCGTCCGAAAGGTTTGCGCGTCTAGCGGAATCGTCCGCGGTCTGGGGTTATCGCGAGTTGGGCTAAACAGGTACGGTACCGTGGACCTTTGTGACGGTGGCCGATGTCGTGTATTCGCTCTGCGCGACCACAGTGAATGCATCGCGCTCCCACCTGCAATTGAGGCAAATTTTGGCCTCAGTGAATTGCCTAGAGTCGCGCAGCCAGCTAGCAAACCGAGGGAAACATGAAACTCAGCAGACGCTTTTTTTGGGGACCTTTGCTCGCGGGGTTGATCCCCGTCGGCACCGCCTGGGGGCAATGGGACGCCGGGATCTCGCAGGTGAACATCCTGCTGCCGCCGGTGGCCTGGGCCTATACAAGCGACAGCTTGGGTACCGCTGCCGAGGCCCCGGACCAAGTGGTGAACAACGGGGTCATGAAACTCAAGTACGTCGCTGCGCCGAAACAAGGCAGCGACTGGCCGTGGCTGCAGATCCAGGCCGATTTGCCTTACAGCCTGGCCGAGGTCGACAGCGTTACCATCAGCTATTCCAGCGATCATCCCATAGAAGTGCTTCTGCCCCAGCAGGCGTTCATCGACGACGGAAGTTTTGCGCATTATCGATACACCTTACCCGCTGCCGCTCAAGGCGACACCCGAACGATCAAGCTGGATGCCTTCGGTCTGCCGGATTGGGCGTCCGCTGACAGCCGCAAGGTTGCGTTCAATCCCGCTGAGGTGCATGCCGTCGCCGTCAGTCCCGCTCTGGGCGAAGGTGGTGCGCCTGGGACGCTGCAAGTAGATCAGATCGTCCTGAACCGCAAGTCAGCAGAGGCTCGGGCCAAGGAGGCCGCTGCAGGTCCGACTCCCGAGAACCCGCCGGCGGAAACGGCAGCCGAGACGCTGCCGGCAGAGCAGGCAGGGACGCAGGTCATCTATTTCAGCACCAACAAAACCGACGTGGCGGCCGAGTACTTACCCATCCTGGGGCAGGTTGCGGAACAACTCAAGGCGGAGCCGAACTTGCGATTGGAGATCACGGGGTTCGCGGATTCCCGCGGTGACCACGCCTACAATCTCTCCCTATCCGAACAACGGGCTGAGGCTGTGGCGCAGCATTTGAGCGGTAAAGGGGTGCCAAGCGACCGCGTGGAGATAAGTGGTCGGGGTGCTGCGGGCCCCGCCGCCGAACAGGCTGATACAAAGGCGCTTCAGCGCGAGCGTCGAGTTGAGCTGAGGCTCGTGCAGGAATAGCAATTGCGCTAGAGCGATGCCGATTAGGCCAGGAGACGCCGAAATTGGCCAGCCTGGCCAATCTCGGCGTCTTCTGAGCCCGGCGATGCGCGTTGCCAGCGCCCTATGCGCTCGCCGATAGCGACGTAGGGTACCGGGCATTTTTTTGGCACGCGGTTGTGCTCGCCATCGCTTGCGCCAACTCCGGGACACGGTTACGCTCTCGCGGCGTCTGAAGTACATGGGTAATACCACTTCGAGGAGGAGTTCATGTCCAAGCAAACCGTCGTAATCGCCGCCGCAGTTGGCATGCTGTTCGCTGCACCGACCTTCGCACAAGTGGATCTGAAGACCGAGCCAGTCGCCGCTGATGCAGTGCAGACCACCGTCGAGGGCGAGGTCATGGTGGTCAACCCTGACACCCGGCTGATGACCCTCAAGACCGCCGACGGCAGCTTCGAGGTGCTGCACGTGCCGCCGGAGGTAAAGCGCCTGGATGCGATCAAGATCGGCGACCATGTGACCGTCACCGAGACCTCAACGGCCCTGATCGAGCTGCAGTCCGGCCGCGATGCCGGCGCCATGGGCATGATGGGCAGCACCGAGACCGAGCGGGTTCCCGGCAAGAAGCCCGCCGGCAGCATCATCGATACCCTGACCCTGTACGGCAAGGTCGTCGGCGTCAACAAGGCCGCCGGCACCGTTACTGTCAAAGGCGCCCAGAGTACCCGGACCTTCAATGTGGAGAACAAGGAGCTGCTGGATCAGCTCAAGGTCGGCGACGGGGTGGTGGCCCACTTCCGCAACGTCATCACCGGCGAGGTGACGGTCAAGTAACGCCGCGTGATGCACGCTCCGGCGCCGATCGACGCCGATTCTGCGAAGAAAGCCGCCCTCGGGCGGCTTTCTTATGAGGTGACAATGCAGGCGGCCGCGGGGTGGGCGCGGTTGCAGGCCTTTCTGCTGAGCCTCGATCATCCATGCGGGTCAGGACTTGTTCCCGTGGGAGCGGCGTCTTTGCCGCGATCGGGCGCCCACCGTACCGAATACGGTGCTCCACATGGGCCGACCGGCGTTATGACTGACGTGTGCGCGTGGTGCTTCCTGTTCACTGGGACTTATTTGGGTTTCGCGAACAACAGCGCCGCCACGTCCTCGAAGCGGTTGACGAAGTGCACGGTCAACCCCTTCTTGACGTGCTCCGGCACCTCGTCGAACTCGCCCTCGTTGTCCGCCGGCAGGAGGATCTCCTTGATGCCTGCGCGGCGTGCGGCGATGAGTTTCTCGCGCACGCCACCGATGGGGAAGACCTCGCCCGTCAGCGTCAGCTCGCCGGTCATGGCGATGCGCCGCACCGGCTTGTTGCGCGCTAATGACAAGAGCGCGGAGGCCATGGTGATGCCGGCCGAGGGGCCGTCCTTGGGCGTGGCGCCGGCGGGCACATGCAGGTGGATGAAGCCCTTTTCGAAGAAGTCCGGATTGGCGCCGAACTGCACCGCGTGGCTGACGATGTAGCCGTAGGCGATCTCGGCGGACTCCTTCATCACGTCGCCGAGTTGGCCAGTGAGCTTGAAGCCGCGGTTGTACTCGTGGGTGCGCACCGCCTCGATGGAGAGCGTGGCTCCGCCCATTGCGGTCCAGGCGAGCCCGGTGACGACGCCGGGGCCGCTCAGCTTGCGCTCGTCACGGAACACCGGGCTGCCGAGGTAGTCCTTGAGCTGTGCTTCGCTCACGGTGACCGGCGTCTCCTCGCCTTCCAGCAGCCGCACCGCGGCCTTGCGCACGATCTTGCCGAGCTGCTTCTCCAGCCGGCGCACGCCGGCATCCCGGGCGTAGCCCTCGATAAGGGCGCGCAGGGTCTTGGTGTCCACCTTGACCGCGTCCTTGTCGAGGCCGGCGCGCTCGATTTGCCGTGGCAGCAGGTATTTCTTGGCGATGGCCAACTTCTCGTCGGCGATGTAGCCGGAGAGCTGGATCACCTCCATGCGGTCCAGCAGCGGGCCGGGGATGGTGTCGGTCTGGTTCGCGGTGCAGACGAAGAGCACCTTCGAGAGGTCGAAGCGCAGGTCGAGGTAGTGGTCCAGGAATTCCCGGTTCTGCTCCGGGTCCAGGACCTCCAGCAGCGCCGAGGCGGGGTCGCCGTGGTAGCTGGCGCCGATCTTGTCGATCTCGTCCAGCAGGATGACCGGGTTCTCGGTGCCGGCGTCCTTCACCGCCTGGATGAACTTGCCGGGCATGGCGCCGATGTAGGTGCGCCGGTGGCCTTTGATCTCCGCCTCGTCGCGGATGCCACCCACCGAGAAGCGGTAGAAGTGCCGGCCGAGGGTGTCCGCGATGGAGCGCCCGATGGAGGTCTTGCCGACGCCGGGTGGCCCCACCAGCAGAATGATCGATCCCGCGATCTCGCCCTTGTGGATGCCCACCGCCAGGAACTCCAGGATGCGCTCCTTGACGTCGTTCAGGCCGTAGTGGTCGCGGTCCAGGACGCGGCGGGCGCGCTTTAGGTCCAGCTTGTCCTTGCTGTGGATGCCCCAGGGCAGGAGCGTGATCCAGTCCAGGTAGTTGCGGGTGACGGCGTACTCGGGCGAGCCGGTCTCGAGGATGGACATCTTCTCCAACTCCTCGTCCACCCGCTTCTGCGCCTCCTGGGTGAGGGTCAGCTTCTCGACCCGCTCTCTGAACTTGTCGAGCTCCGCGGTGCGGTCGTCCTTGGCGATGCCGAGCTCCTTTTGGATCACCTTGAGCTGCTCTTTGAGAAAGAACTCCCGCTGCTGCTTCTGCATCCGCTCTTCGACCGTAGCGCGGATTTTCTGCTGCGCGCGGGCCAGCTCCAGCTCGTTGTTGAGCAGCACCAGCACCTTCTCCATGCGCTTCATCAGCGGCACCACCTCCAGGACCTCCTGCAACTGCTCTTTGGTGGAGGTGGTCAGGCTGGCCGCGAAGTCCGCCAGGTGCGAGGGATCGTCCGGGCCGAAGCGGTCGAGGAACATCTTCAGCTCTTCGACATAAAGCGGATTCAGCGGTAAGAGTTCCTTGATGGTATTGATGACCGCCATGGCGTACGCCTTCACCTCGTCCTCCGGGACGGGCTTGGGCTCCGGCATGTATTCCACCCGCGCCGAGAAGGGCGCTTTGCGGTTGACGAAGCGGTCGATGCGGAAGCGTTGCAGGCACTCCACCAGCACCTGCAGCTTGCCCTCGTCCTCGGCGACCCGATGCACGCGGCAGGCGGTGCCCACCGGGTGGAAGTCGTCCGTGGAGGAGTCCTCGGAGGAGTCGCTGCGGGTCAGCACCACGCCGAGGATCTTATGCTGGGTCTCGCTCACCTCCATCAGCGTGCTGCGCCAGTGTCCGGCGTCCATCAGCAGCGGCACCGCCTGGCCCGGAAAGAACGGCCGCGAGGCCACCGGCAGCAGCGGGATCAGCGTCGGCAGGACGTCCGATGCCCGGGCCAGCTGGAGGCCTTCGGCTTCGGCGTCGGCCGTGTCGGCGAGCTCGTCGCGTGGCTCGTGAAGCTGGTCGTCGTCTGGGGCTGGGATGTCGTTCATGGCGCAGGTGACGGGTGTCGATGTGGCGCTGACGGCAATGGCGGTGTCGGCGCATTGCCGGTTCTATCCGTGGTGGCGACGAGACCGTGTACCGCATGCGGCGGTACCCGGCAGTTAGCCAATTGACCCGTCAATTTCAGGGATTGATTCCGGGATTGCAACCGGGCGCTGCGTCGGCCGCTGCGTTGGCGAGCCGCGCGAAGTCCGCAACCGAGAGCTGCTCCGCGCGCGACCCCGGGTCCAGCCCGCAACGCGCCATGAGTGCGGTATCCGCGAGCCCCCGCAGGCTGTTGCTGATGCGCTTGCGCCGCTGCGAGAAGGCGGCGGCAACCAGCCGCGCGTGGAGCGCGGGGTCGCGCAAGCTCACCGGCGGCGGTCGCAGCGGCCGCAGCCGCACCACGGCGGAATCCACCTTGGGCGCCGGCGTAAAGGCGCCGGGGCCGACGGTGAGCACCCGCGCCACCGCGCATTGGCTCTGCACCATCACCGACAGCCGCCCGTAGGACTTCGAGCCGGGCTCGGCGGCGAGGCGCTCGACGACCTCCTTTTGCAGCATCAGGTGCATGTCCTCGATGCAGCGGGCCTGCTCGAGGAAGCGGAACAACAGCGGCGTCGAGATGTTGTAGGGGAGGTTGCCGACCAGGCGCAGGCGCCCGCTGGCATCGGTCTCGGCTTTGGTCTCCCCGAGCAGCGCGCATAGGTCGAACTTCAGCGCATCCGCCTGGTGCACCCGCAGCCGGCCGAGCGCGCCGAGCCGCTGCGCGAGCGGGCCGACCAGGTCGCGGTCCAGCTCGATGACGTCGAGCTCCCCGGCGGCCTCGAGCAGCCCGGCGGTGAGCGCGCCCTGGCCAGGGCCGATCTCCACCAGGTGCTTGCCCGGCGCCGGCGCCACCGCGGCCAGGATGCGGCGGATGGTGCCGGGATCGTGCAGGAAGTTCTGCCCGAAGCGCTTGCGCGGGCGGTGCTCGGACGGGGCTGGCGGGTGCGGCATAGCGGTCGATTGCGGCGGATGCTTGGCGTAATGCAGGTGCGAAGCATCATCAATGCCAGCCAACCCCGGGGCAAGTACCCTTGTCCGCCAGTCCTTGTGCCCTGGGGGCGCCGAGCTCCACTCGGCGCGTCCGCAGCGTCGGACAGGTGCCCTTGCCGTCCAGTCCGTACGCCTGCATCTCTGGGCAAACCCTTTACAGCCGGGGTCCAGTACCTCGACAGGAGCTTTCCGTCATGTCCGCAGCCATTAATCCGGCCGGTCGCAACGTGCCGAGCCGCCGCCTGAGCCGGCTCTGGCACCTGGGCCGCGCCACCACGGACCTCGCCGCCGGCGTCGGTCTGCGCGGCATGTTGGAGCTTGCGCGCAGCCGCGCGAGTGGCGAGGTGGCGCGCATCCAGTTGAGCCCCGAGGCCACCCGCCGCTTCACCGACCGGCTCGCCCGCATGCGCGGTGCCGTCATGAAGATGGGCCAGCTCATGTCCATGGACGGCACCGACCTTTTCACGCCCGAGGCCGCGGAGATCATGGCCACTCTGCGCGATCGCGCCGAGCCCATGCCCATGAGCCAGCTCACCAAACTGCTGGAGCGCGAGTGGGGTCGGGATTGGAACAAGGCGTTCCGCCGCTTCGAGTTCACGCCGGTGGCCGCCGCCAGCATCGGCCAGGTGCACCGCGCCGAGACCAAGGACGGCCGCCGGCTGGCGCTGAAGATCCAGTTCCCGGGCGTGCGCGAGAGCATCGACAGCGATATCGACAACCTGTCCTTTCTCGCCCGCAACCTCGGTATGGTGCCCAAGGGGATGGACGTCGGCCCGCTGCTGGAGGAGGCGCGCATGCAGCTCCACCAGGAGGCGGACTATGCGGCCGAGGCCGCCGCGCTGATGCGTTACCGCGCCCTGGTGGGCGAGGACGTGGACTTCTTCGTGCCGGCCGTGCACGCGGACCTCAGCACCGGGCGGATCCTGGCCATGGACTTCGCCGACGGCGTATCCATCGACCACCTCGCCGAACAGCGCTACAGCCGTGCCGAGCGCGACCGCGCGGCGACCCTGCTGGTGCGGCTGATGCTACGGGAGCTGTTCGACTTCGGCCTCGCGCAGACCGATCCGAACTTCGGCAACTACCTCTACGATGCCGCGACCAAGCGCATCGTCCTGCTGGACTTCGGCGCCGCGCTGCCGGTGCCGGCGGAGCTGGGCGAGCATTACCGTGCGTTGGCCCTTGCGGCGCTGGCCGACGACGCCGCCGGTCTGCGCGAGGCGTCCCTTGCGCTCGGCTACCTCGACCCCGAAGCCGACGCCGCCACCGCCGACGCGCTGGTGGCGCTCATCAAGCTCTCCTCCGAGGTGCTCACCCCCGGCGTCTACGACTTCGGCCGGTCGGACCTCTTCGAGCGCCTCTACGTGCAGGGGCGTGACATGTTCATGGAAGACGCCTTCACCAAGCTCCCCGAGCCCATCACCGTGTTCCTGCAGCGCAAGTTCGCCGGCATGTTCATGCTCTGCCGACGGTTGCGCGCCCGCGTCGATCTGCGCGCGCTCCTCGACCCCTACCTCTGACCGGCGGGCGCCGAGTTGCACTCGGCACGCGCGGCGACAGCCGCGCTCAGTGCGGGCAGATTCTGGCGCGACGACGCGTCAAGTTTTGTGTGCACCGCAGCATCGATCAGGAAGGGCCAAGGGCCGGAACGGCAGTCGAGCGGAGCTGAGCGGCCGCGTTTTGGGCCTTAGGCCTCGGCCCTTGTTGCATGCGTGGAGTCGATGGACGCGACATGCGCCGCCTCATGCCGTTGTCGGTCTGAGGCAGCGCCTCGCTAGGCGCCGTGTGCCGTCACACCCCCGAATCCAGATGGATCTCCATCAGCGGCACGACGACGTCAAGCCGCTCCGGCCTCAAGCCCTCGTCCAGGCGTTCCGGCAACGTCGGCTGCCAATGCCCGTTCTGCTTGCGATAGTGCAGAACTGCGACCTCCGTGGAGGCGACGAGCACGTAGTCGGTCAGGCTGACATAGGCTTGCTTGAGGGACGCGGACATGGCTTGGCGGTCCTGGCGGCGGGTGGAGATTCGGCTGGCGGGCGTGGCTATGTCGCCCCGCTCTCGCCCTTCCAAAGCTTAGGCAACTCAGGTGCTTGCGGCAAACGGCGCGCCCACCTCCCGGGCTACTCCAGGCCCAAGATCAGCGTCCACTGCGCGTCGGTGACGGGCATGATGGACAGCCGGTTGCCGCGGCGCACGAGCGGAAAGTCCGCCAGGGGGCTGTCGGGGTCGCTTGCGGCGATGTCTTTCAGCTCCGTCAGCGTGACGGTGCGCTTCAGGTGGCGCACGTAGCGCAGGTCCACCATGAACCAGCGCGGGTCGTCCGGGTCGCTCTTTGGATCGTAATACTTGGCGTTGGGGTCGAAGGCAGTGTGGTCGGGGTAGCCCTCGCGCGCCACCTCTGCGATGCCGACGATGCCGGGCTCCTTGGTGTTGGAATGGTAGAAAAAGACCAGGTCGCCGAGCCTCATCTCGTCGCGCATCATGTTGCGCGCCTGGTAATTGCGTACGCCGTCCCAGGGCTCTGTCTGATGGGGGCGGGCTGCCAGGTCGTCGATGCCGAAGGCGTCGGGCTCGGATTTCATCAGCCAATGGGCCATCTGTGTGTGTCTCCTGCTGTGGCGATTGGCCCATGGTAAGCGACGGGCGCGGCGACGCGTCATTGCCGCGGCTCGGCTGCGGGATCTTGCCTATACTGACGTGTTGGCATCCAGCCAGTCCGCGGCCGGTGCAGTGTATCGGTCCGTGGCATCGAGACGGGAATCAAGACGGGAGTCGTACCTCATGCACGCCAGAGCCATCACCACCTTCGGTCTCGCCGCACTGCTCGGCAGCGGCAGCGTCCAGGCCCTGGACATGTCCGACATGATGAACCCATCCAAGTGGTTCGGCGGCAAGAAGGAGGAGGCGCCGCCGGAGCGGATGCCGCCGCAGCTCTACCCGAGCATGCCGCCGGCAGGGGCGCAGGCGCCAGCCCAGATGCCCGCCCAGATGCCCGCCCAGATGCCCACTGGCGCCGCGCAGCAACCGCCACAGCAGCAGATGCAGGGGCCACCCCAGCAGGCTTACCAGCAGGCGCCGGCGCCGCAGATAGGCCAGGGCCAGATGCCGATGCCGCCACAGGGCGGTACACCCGCTGGCTACGGCCAGCCGCAGATGCCGCCGCAGGGCTACGGCTATGCACCGGGTTATGCACCCGGTTGGGGTGGAGCGCCGGGCTATGCGCCCGACGCGGGCTATGCGCCGGGCTATGGACCGCAGGGTTATCCGCCGGCAGCCGGCTATGGCCCCAACGGCTATGCGCCCTATGGTCCCTATGGCTATGGCCCCTATGGACCTGACTACGGTCGTGACGAAGAGAACGGCGGTAGCGGCTTCAATCCGATGAAGATGATGACCGCGCCCATGAAAATGATGGGGGGCAACAAGGACTGAAATTCGGCGCCCCCAGGGAGCCGGGCACGCGGCGGGTCGACTGAACGTCGGCGCTTCCGGGGCGACGCCATTCGGCGGGATGTCCCGGGGGCTGGCCATCGGGGCGTGCAAGACCCATCTTCCGCGCAGATAAGCTTTACTTCAGGCCGAGCTAATCGGGCCGAATGCTGCCGGAGACGCCATGGAACAACGCCCCGCCATCAAGACCGCACTGCCGAGACACCGCTATCAGGTCGGCGACCACAGCGCCACGGTGCTGGGCGACGTCGACAGCGACGACCCGCACGCCTATCGCTGGATTTTGGCCCTGGTGCCCATGGGCAGCCAGGAGCCGAGCCTCTACGTCTGTGCCCAACAGGCAGCGCCCGAGCGGGTCTCGGCCGGCGCCTACGACCTGCGCGTGGTGTCGGATGCCATCACCGATGTGGTGGACACCGCCGACCGCTGGGGCGATCTCGACACCTTCAGCGAGCAGGCCCTGGACCTCGCCTGCCAGGTCCTGGGACTGAGGCAGGAAATGGTGGTGAAACTGATGTGAAAAGGGCGCCGGGGCCTCAGCCCCGGCTCAGCAGCAGCCGGTCCAGCGTGCCGCGATATTCTTCCACTCGCGCCGCCAGGGCGGTGGACTCCGCTTCCAGCGTGCCGACGGCCTTGGTGAGGTCCTCCGCCGCCGCCGTTGCGCCCGCGCGCTCGGCGCTCAGTTCATCACGGCGCTTGTGCAGGGCCGCTGTGGTGCGCTCCAGTTGACTTAGCTCGCGCGCGGCCTGCCGGCGGCGGCGCGTCTCGGCATCGGCGGCGAAGGGCAGGGCGCGGCGATGGCCGTCCGGGCGACCGTTCAGCCCACCGTTCGCCACACCATTCGGATGTCCGTCGAGGACCAACCGGAGTGCACCCTCGCGCCCCTTCAGCTCCTGCTCCCGCAGGCCGATCTGGTCCAGCTCCGCGGTCAGCGCGGCGACGCGGTCGGCGCGCTCGCTGCGGCGGGCGTTGAGCCCCGCGAGGTCCCGCCGCAGCCGCGCCTCGGCCTCGCGCTCCTGCGCCAGCAAGGCGCGCGTCTCGCGGATGCGAATCTCGCGATCCGCGGCGTCGCGCTCGGCCTGTTCGGCGGCGGCATGCTGCGCCAGTTCGCGCTCCTTGAGCCGGCGATGATCGTCAAGCGCAAGTTGCTTGCGGCGGGCGCGGTCGCGCTCGCGCCGCTCGGTGGACTCGAATTCCCGCCGTAGCCGATCCAGCTCGGCCTCGGCAGCGGCGCGCTCCTGCGCCCAGGCGGCGCGCTTCTGGGCCATCTCCTCCTCGATCCGTCCGCGCTCGCTGGCGAGCCGTTCCAGCTCCGCCTCGGTTTCCGCCACCATGCGCCGCTCGGCCTCGCGCACCTTCGCGTCCAACTCGCGCGCGTGGGCGGCGAGCTCCTCCTCGTGGCGGCGGCGCTCCAGTTGCAGGCGGGCGTCGATGTCGTCGCGGCGGGCCTGCAAGAGGTCTGCCTCATACTGGGTGTCTGCCGTCAGCCGCTTGAGGCGCGACTCGGCGGCGTGCACGGCCTGGTAGCGCGCCGCGTAGCCCTCGGGGTCGCGCTCCCACCGCGCCCACAGCCGCGCGAAGTCCACCGGCGAGAGTTGCCGCACCGGGTCGTCGTGGTAGTCGAAGCCGGGGATGTGCGCGAGCCCGCCCCTGAGGTACCTGCGGTAGTGGACCTGCGCGTTTTCGCTGTAATAGGCGTGCACCGACGGGGGCTCGAAGAGCTTCAGCGCCAGGAGCGCGAAGAACAGGATGCCGAGCGCCGCCTGCGCGAAGCCCTCCACGGTCTCGAGGTGCGGCACGCCGGCCTCGGCGGGGCTGTTGCGCAGCGCGTTGAGGCCCTTGGAGCGCGCGGCGAAGGTGAGCTTGGGCGGCGCCGCCGGCGGCTGCTCGGCGGTGACGTCGGCGGTGATGTCGTCCATCAGCTTGGCCTGCTCGGCGCGCACCTGCTGCAGGGCGTCGGTGCGCTCGGCGAGGCGCTGTTGCAGCCCGGCGATGGCGCTCTCGACGCCGGACAGGCGCTGATCGCGCTGCTGCTGCACCTCGGCGAGCTGGCTCTCCAGCAGCTTGACGCGTGTGTTCCACTTGCGCGCCGCGGGGCCGTAGCCCTCGGGGCGGCCGTTGCGGCCGAGTACTTCGTCGCCGACGCGCGCGCGGGCGTCGGCGAGGTCGCGGGACAGCACCTCAACCTGCGGCGTGAATTCGGCCTCGATGCCCTTGCGCTGCTCGCGCTCGGCGGCGAGGGATGTCTCGAGCCGCTCGATGTCGCCTTGCAGCGCATCCACTCGACCCAGCAGACCGGCGTCGCGCTGCTCGGCGCGGGCGCGCACCTGCTCGCGCAGGGTCACGTCGCGCTGCTTGTAGTACTGCTCCACCTGCGCCTGGTGCCAGGCGGCAATGTCGTCGGCGCGGATCAGCTTCTCGATGAAGGGCGCTGTGACGTAGAGCGAGATGCCGACGATGGCGATGCGCACGCCGATGCCCAGATACCAGCGCACCACCGGCCCGCCGCCCTCGTCGCCCATGGCGTGGCGGCGGCGCCGCGTGAAGGACGGGCGCTCGGACATGATGAGCGAGGCGTCCACGATCCAGATGATGGAGAACAGCAGCACGAACATGAACACGGCCACCGGCGGCCGCAGCCAGGGTGTGGCGGAGGGCACCAGCGAGGCGCCGACGGCACCCCAGACGAAGCCCTCGATCCCGGCCATGAGCAGGATCACAAGCCACGCGGAGCCGAGCCAGATGCCCGCAGCGGGCGTCAGCATGCTGCGGCCGTAGGGGCGCAGCGTCAGCACGTCCAGCAGCGTCGGCCGGTGCGGGAAGCCGGTATGGTCGGGGGCGAGGTCGTCGGCGCTGCGATGCAGCGACAGCCGCGGCACGGCGTCGCGCAGCGCGGTGAAGAATCGGCGGACGGCGGTGGGTGTGCGCACGGCTCAGACCATCTTGCGCAGCTCGTATTCCAGGATGCCCTCGGCGCCGGCGGCGCAGAGCTGCGGGATCAGCTCGCGCACCCGGCCGGCGTCGACGATGGTCTCCACGGCGAGCCAGCGTCTGTCGTAGAGGTGACTGACCGTCGGCGCATGCAGGCTCGGCAGCAGGGCCACGACGGCGTCGAGCTTGTCTGCCGGCACGTTGCACTTGAGCGCCACCTTGTGGCGGGCGGCCAGCGCGGCCTGGAGCATCAGCGCGATCTGCTCGATCCGCGCGCGCCGCTCCGGGTCGGCCATGGCGGCGTGGTTGGCGATGAGCCGGGTGTCGGTCAGGAGCAGGTCAGCGACGATGCGCAGCCCATGAGCGCGGATGGTGCTGCCGGTCTCGGTGATCTCCACGACGGCGTCCACCAGCCCCTCGACGGCCTTGGCCTCGGTGGCGCCCCAGGAGAACTCTACCTCGGCCTCGATGCCCCGCTCGGCCAGGTAGCGGCGGGTGAAGCCCACCAGCTCGGTGGCGATCTTGCGCCCGGCGAGGTCCTCGACGCGCTCGATGGGGGAGTGCTCCGGCACCACCAGCACCCACCGGCTCGGCCCGTTTGACGCCTTGGAGTAGGTCAGGGTGCAGACCTCGGCGACGTCGGCCTCGGTCTCCAGGATCCAGTCGAGCCCCGTGAGGCCGAGATCGAGGGTGCCGCGCTCCACGTACCGGGCCATCTCCTGGGCGCGTACGAGGGCGCAGCGGATGGATGGGTCGTCGATGTCTGGGTAGTAGTTGCGTGAGTGCGGCGTGATACACCAGCCTGCCTGGGCAAAAAGCCTGATGGTAGCCTCCTCGAGACTACCCTTGGGGATACCGAGCTTGAGCGGAGTCATGACTCGTCTGGATGCCGGATGGATATGACAACAGGGCGACATTATTGCCCACGGCACGGCCACGCGTGGACGAAACGGCGACCAGCGTTGGCTCTGATGCCACGGATGGCCCCCTCGAACTTGCCGAATTCCCCCAACCGGACTAGGCTCACGGCCCCTTAGGGCTCTGCCGATGTCTTCAGTGCTTCCCAACAGGCAGGATGCCCGGACATTTTCATGGCCGCCGAAGCACTGGAAATGACGGAGCCGGGGCGCCGCCCAGCGTCTGACCGGGTGCGGGCTCCGGACTGCTTTTGGTCCCGTTTCCGATCCGCTTATCGCCAATCATCGGCATCTTCGTCAGCGTCTCGACGCCCGGGAGCCATGGCCGGCGCGCCCAATCGGGCCAAGTCGCGCAGCCAACCGCAGGGTTCCGGGACCACCGCCCGGGTGTCGATGCGACGCCCGCCGACTGCAACCGTTCGCATGCTCTCCGCCGTGCCCATGCCGTACCTGTCCATCGCCCTCGTCCTGATGCTGCTCTGCGCCGCCGCCCCGGCCGTGCAGAAGTCCACCCCCAAAGACCCCGTCCGCGCAGACGGCTTGCGCGAGGCCGGCTGGCTGCAGAGCATTCGCCTGCAGCCGCACGGCGTGCGGGTCACCGCCAAGCTGGACACGGGCGCCAAGTCCAGTGCCATCCACGCGGTGGAGGTGGAGCGCTTCGAGCGCAACGGCGTCAAGCGCGTGAGGTTTTCCTTATACAAGAATCACGCCGAGCAGTCCGGCACCAAGCTCACCTACGACCTGCCCGTCGCCGGCACGGTGCGCATCAAGCGCGGTTTCGGCAAGCCGGTGGATGAGCGTGTCATCGTGCGGCTCAGCTTCTGCATCGACGGCGAGGTTATGGACGGGAGGTTCAGCCTGGTCAACCGCGCCAACCGCAACTATCCGGTGCTGCTCGGGCGCGAGTTCCTCAAGGACCACTTCGTGGTCAACGCGGCAAAGACCTTCGTCTTCCCCTACGGCTGCCCGTCCGACAAGGGCGGGAACTGATGCCACCGCGCTTCTTCGCGCGGTTGTCGCCGCTGGCGATCATCGCGCTGCTGCTCGCCAGCGTCGGCATCGGCATGACGCTGCTGAAGGCGGTGCACTACCAGGTACCGCTGCTGCCGGAGCTCACCACCTCGGTTTGGACCGTGGAGGCGCGCATCGGTTTCGAGGGCAAGGGTGGCGCCTCGAAGGTCGAGCTCGTGCTGCCGGCGGCCGAGTCCATGGAGCGCGCCATCGACGAGAACTTCGTGTCCCGCGGCTACGGACTCGCCATCCTCGACGCCAAGGGACGCCCGCGCGACGCCACCTGGACGCTCCGGCGCACGCCGAAGAGCGAGCAGGCGCTCTACTACCAGGTGAAGGTGGCCGGCGACAAGGTGCTCACGGATGCCTCCGTGCCGCCCTTCCCGCCGGTGCCGGACTACAAGGAGCCGCTCGGCTCCGCCATTCAGGCGGTGCTGGGCCGGGCGCGGCGGCAGTCGGCGGACGTCTTCTCCTTCACCGAGCAAACCCTGCTGATCCTGGCGGACAGAGACGACGAGAACGTCAAGGTCATCCGCAACGTCAATGACCGCCCGAGCTGGGCGCACCTGGTGGCGGAGATCCTCGCCGGCGCCCGCATCCCGACCCGCATCGCCTATGGGCTGTCACTGAACCGCCCGCAGGTGGACGCCAAGCTGATCCCGTGGCTGGAGGTGCATAACGGCGACAACTGGAAGGGCTACGACGCCGCCACCGGCAAGCCGGGCTATCCGCCTGGATTCTTCATCTGGCGCTACGACACCCCGGACCTGCTCCACGTGCGTGGCGTGCGCAACCTGCACCTGGGCTTCTCCACCACCCAGACGCGCGTGCCGCAGATGGACGTGGCCGAGCTCACCGGCGCGGCCTTCCGCGTACAGCCCTTGGGCCTCGATCTCACCCGCCTGCCGGTGTCGGTGCAGAACCTCTATCGGGTGGTGCTGATGCTGCCGCTCGGCGCGCTGGTGGTGGCCTTCATGCGGGTGGTGATCGGCGTGCCCACGTTCGGCACATTCATGCCGATCCTGATCGCGCTGGCGTTCCGGCAGACGCAGTTGCTGTGGGGGCTCGTGCTGTTCCTGCTGCTGGTGTTCGTCGGCCTGTCGCTCAGGCTGATGCTGACCCAGCTGCGGCTGTTGCTGGTGCCGCGGCTGGCGGCGATCCTGGTGGTGGTGGTCTGCCTGATGCTCTCCATCACCCTGCTGAGCTATCGCCTCGGCGTCGAGCAGGGCCTGTCCATCGCGCTGCTGCCGATGGTGATCCTGACCATGACCATTGAGCGCATGTCCATCGTTTGGGAGGAGCGCGGCTTCCTGGAGACCGCCAAGGAAACCATCGGCTCGCTGTTCGTGGCCATCTGCGGCTTTTTTGTCATGAACGAGCCGCACCTGATGCATCTGATGTTCTACTTCCCGGAGCTGCTGCTGGTGGTGCTGGCGGCGCTGCTCCTGCTCGGCGCCTACAGCGGCTACCGGCTGACGGAGCTGTTCCGCTTCGGCGCCCTGGCGAGGGCGCGCTGAGTCATGGCCGGCGGCTTGCTGACCCGGTGGTCGGGGCTCCAGGATGGCGGCGTGCTGGGCATCAACGCCCGCAACCGCCGCTACGTGATGCGCTACAACCCACGCCACAAGTACCCCTTGGTGGACGACAAGCTCACCACCAAGCGCTTGGCGCTGGAGGCGGGCCTGGCGGTGCCGGAGCTCTATGGCGCGGTGCGCTTCCAGGGCGAGCTGATCAAGCTGGACCGGCTGCTCGACGGACTGGACTCCTTCGTCATCAAGCCCGCCCACGGCAGTGGCGGCGATGGCGTGCTGGTGGTCACCGACCGCCGCCGCGGGCTCTATATCAAGGGCGACGGCCGGGCGCTGATGCTGCGGGATATCGAGTACTTCGTCTCGAACATCCTGAGCGGGGTGCACTCCCTCGGCGGCATACCGGATGCCGCCATGATCGAATACCGGGTGCGCCCGAGCCGGCTGTTCGATGCGCTCAGCTACCGCGGCGTGCCGGACATCCGGCTCTTGATCTTCCGTGGCATCCCAACCATGGCCATGGTGCGGCTGCCGACCCGTGCCTCCGACGGCAAGGCCAACCTGCACCAGGGCGCCGTCGGCGTGGGCATCG
The DNA here is from genome assembly GCF_022340605.1 of Thiohalocapsa sp. GTDB lineage: Bacteria > Pseudomonadota > Gammaproteobacteria > Chromatiales > Chromatiaceae > Thiohalocapsa. The sequence goes on along the minus strand of NZ_JAJDNQ010000142.1, from coordinate 19,949 downwards.
CCCTGGCCACCGGCGTCACCGGTCACGGCGTGGTGCGCGACCAGCTGATCGGCGAGCACCCGGACTTCGGCACCCGGTTGACGGGCCACGCCATTCCGGATTGGGAGGCGCTCCTCGCCGTCGGCGCCCGCTGCGCCGACTTGACCGGCCTCGGCTACTGCGGTGTGGATCTGGTGCTGGACGAGGAGCGCGGCCCCATGATGCTGGAGGTCAACGCCAGGCCCGGGCTGGCCATCCAGATCGCCAACCAGTGCGGGCTGGAGCGGCGGCTCGGGGCCATCGAGGCGATGCAGACCTTGCCGACCGACATCGGCGAGCGGATCGCGCTGGCGCGGGCATTGGATGAGGCGGAGCGGCCGCAAGCGTCGGCCGGGGCGGTGGCCGCGGCCAAGACCGGCGAGCCCGCGCCCGAGCCGGCCGTGACGTCATCACGGCAAGTTGCTTCCGAGTCGGCCCAAGAGCCGCTATCGGTATGGATGTCAGGCCCTGAGACCGCGGCGACGCCGAAGCCGGCACCGCTGCGCCGCAAGGCGAGGCGTGTCCTCACCGCAAGGACATCGGCCGACGCGCCAACCGAGCGCCGCGCGCGATCGGGCCAAGCCTGAATCCCCAGAAGCAGGGAGCGCCGGCTTCCAGCCGGCACTTGGGTGGCGTCGCGGCGTCTGCCGCGCTCTCCGCGGCGCTGTTTTCGGCTAGGACAGCACCACGCCCGGAGCGTCCCTCCCGTCAGCTCGGGGCGTGCTCCGGGCGGCCGCCGACCCGCGGGCCATGGGTGCCGAAACCGGTCAGATCGCCGATCTGCACCCGGTAGCGCGCGTGCCCGGCCAATTGCCGGGGGAGTGGCGCCGGGTCGTGTGCCTGGCCGGTCGCCGCGGCGGCTGGCTGGGTGGCGTGCGCCGCGACAATTTCGAGCGTCGGCTGCTTGGTGTAGCCCCAGTCGGTGGTCGCCGGTTTCTCTTGAACCGGGTCCGCCTCTCCCGCCGCATTAGTCGGGCTAAAGGTGCGCGGGGTACGGTCCACGATGTGGAGCACCGCCACCAGGCCGATGGCACCGCCGAGCAGGTACCAGGGGCCGAACAGCCAGAACACCAGCGGCACGGACAGGTAATAGGAACGCATGCCGTAGCTGTAGAAGCGGCCGCTGCGGTTCAGGACGCTGGCGACCAGGTGCGGTGTCGGCGACATCTCGCCGGTGCTGCCGGCGTTGATCAGGTAGCCGACGTGGTTGTACAGCCGTACCGCCTGGGTGAAGCAGAAGAAGGCGCAGACGAACACCACCAGGAACGGCAGCAGCTTGAGCTGTGCCAGGTCGCCGGCCAGTGCCTTGCGCTGCAGGGCCTCCATCAGTGGCGTGACGTGATTGCCTCGCGGGATCAGGTTGATCACGCCCATGATCAGCAGGATGGCCGTGGAGGCGAGGAAGGTCGCAGCCATGGTGGAGTTGCGCAGGGTTTGCACCGCCAGGATGTCCTTGCCCTTGGTCGCCATGATGTTGTGCACCCAGGCTTCGCGCGCCTTGGCATTGACCGCCTGGATCGTATAGGCGGGGTTGTGGCGCAACCGTGCGCGCAGGTACAGGTGGTAGGCCAGGATCAGTGCGGCGCTGGCGCCGAAGGCGATGACGTTGATGCCGAGATCGTTCAAGGTTCTTGCACTCCGATGAGGATGGAGGGGAGGGGCGGCATTGCTGTCGCTGGAAGTGCTAGAAGTTCTGAACGACGGACTGAGGCGCGCTCAGCGCTTGGTCCGGCGCCTGATCGGGCGTTTGGCCCGGCATTTGGTCCAGGGTCTGTTGTGCCAGCGCGCTGCCCGAGGCCGCGGCGCTTTGCAGCCACTCGGTCGCCTGCGCCTCGTCCCGCGGGAAGCCCGCGGCGCCGTCGCGGTAGCGGATGCCCACCTGATACTGGGCGTTCGTGTCACCGGCCTCGGCGCGTGCCAGCAGCGCGGCGTGCGTCTGGCCGCTGAGGGTCTTGCCGGTGAGCAGGGAGAGCACGGCCTGGAGCACGCCGGGCCGATCCTGCCCGAGGTGCCGCTTGGCGTCCGCGTTGCCGCCGTCCGCGGCGGTCTGCCACCATTGTTGTGCCAGTTCGGGATCGGCGGCGGTTCCGTTACCCTGGGCATAGGCATTGGCGAGTTGGTCCGCGGCGTAGGCGTTGCCACCGTGCGCGGCACGCTGCAGCCAGTAAAGTGCGGTTTGCGGGTCCGCCGTCAGGCCATCGCGGCCGTCGCGGTAGGCGAGGCCGAGCTCGAGTTGGGCGCCGGTGTCGCCGGAGTTGGCAAGCCGGGCCAGCCAATCGGCATCCTGAAGCGGCGGGGTGTGGCGGGCGAGCGACACGGCAACCGCTAGCGTCCCCACCGCGACGGCGATGGGGAGCCAGCGCATCCGGCCGCCGCCGGGCGTGCCGTTACCAGAGCTGGAGCCGGAGTGGAAGGGCGTCAGGTGTTGCATATACTGCGGTGCATGCATGGAGAGCCTCTCGCGTTTGGATTTTGATGGTGGATGGTTTGTAGGGTTGTGCGGCTGTGCCTTGCAGCCTGCCTGAGAACCCTTGAAGCAAATCTCGTACCAGGGCTAGGGAGAGGCATTGAGACTTTATAGATCAATGGCTTATGAGTATTGCTGCGGCCCAGGCGGCGGGTCCCGGATCTCGGGATACCTCCGCGTTATGTAGAACCCACCGGTTTGCGTAGATGCCCGATGCCCTGAGATCGAAGCGCCTGCAGCGCAAGGTGCTGCTGGTCATCGTCGTCATCGTGCTGGTGCCGATGCTGGTCACCGGCACCCTGTCGGCCGCGTGGATCGCCGGCCGGTTCGAGGACTTCATCGAGCTTTGGGTGCGTGAGGCGGCCCAGATGGAGCGCGACACTCTCGCCGACCTGCACAACAACGCGCGGTTGTTCGCCGATGTGCTGGCGGAGGTCACGCGCGGCCGCCCGGACCTGGAGCCCGGCCGCTCACCGGTGCCGGCGGAGCTGAAGCCGCTGGCCGAAGAGCTGGGCATCTCGCTGGTGCAGGTCTACGACCCATCGGACACGCTGATCTACTCGACCGACGGTGTCCGGCTGACCACCGCCTGGGCGCATGGGCAGGACACCGCCGTCGTCCGCGTCGAGCAGGACGACAAGACCCGGCTCGCCGCGATCACCATCCTGCGCTTCCCGCCGGATGCCCCGGAGCACTACCGCCTGGTGCTCGGCACCCTGTTCGACAAGTCGCTGCTGGAGCGCCTCAGCCGGGCCAGTGGCCTGAAAACGCGGCTGTTCTATCCGCGCGACGGTGACTTCGCGAAGGCGTTCGCCGATGAGGATCGGCCGCTCAAGCTGCGCCTGCCGCCGTCCGGCTATGCCGAGCTCCAGGCCCGGCGCGATTACTTCAGCGCCGCGGCCGAGGACGGCGCCTATTTCGGCCTCTACAGCCCCGTGGTCGATGCCAGTGGGCGCGTGGAGGCTGTGCTCTTCAGTGGTCTGAACCGGCATACCGGCGCTGGCTTGCTCACCGACCAGGGGGTGCTGACGCTCGCCATCGTGCTGCTCGGCAGCCTGCTCGCCGGCGTCGCCGGAATCGTGCTGGGGCGCATCGTGATCCGGCCGGTGGAATCGCTGCACCAGGCCGTGCAGCGCGTCGCCGCGCAGGACTTCCGCGCCAGCATCCCGGTGCGCTCCGACGACGAGCTCGGCGAGCTGGCGCGCGCCTTCAACGCCATGGCCGCGAGCCTGCGCCAGGCCCGCGACGAGCAACTGCGGGAATTCCGCCGCGACAAGCTGACGGCGCTGGGCGAACTGTCACTGGCCATGGCCCACGAAATCCGCAACCCCATCGGCGTCATCACCACCGCCCTGCGCCTGTTGGAGACTGCGAAGGAGCCGGCGCGTGTCGAGCAACTGCGCGGCATGGTCCGCGAGGAGAGCCAGCGCATCGATCAACTGCTCAAGGACTTCCAGCAGCTTGCCCGCCACCGCGCCCCGGAGCTGGCCGACATCGACCCGGCCGGGCCGCTAGAGGCGGCGCTGCAAATGCTGCTCGCCGGCCGCGACGACATCCACGTCGAGCGGGCGTATCGGCACGGCGAGCATCGTGTCCCCGGCGACGCGGAGCTGCTGCGCCAGCTCTGGATGAACCTGATCCGCAATGCGCTGGAAGCCATGGGCACCGAAGGCGGTCGGCTCAAGGTGGGCTCCAGCCTCGATGGCGACTGCGTGGCGCTGTACCTGCAAGACAGCGGGCCTGGCATTGCGCTGGAACAGATGCCGCGGCTGTTCGAGCCCTTCTTTACCAGCAAGCCCCAGGGCAGCGGCCTGGGCCTGACCATCGCCAGCACGCTGGCGGAGGCCAACGGCGCGAGCCTGGAGCTGGTCCCGCCGGAGCCGGGTGAGCCTGCCCGCGGCGCCCGCTTTGCGCTGCGCATCGCCTGTCCTCTGGCGGAAGACTCGGAGGAGTAACAATCATGTCCGAACGCACCGTGCTGATCGTCGACGACGAGCGCAACCTGCTGCTGGTGATGCAGATGGCCCTGGAGGAGGCCGGCTACCGGGTGCTCACCGCCGAGCGCGCCGAGGACGCGCTGGGCCTGCTGCGCGACCCTGACCTGGACGTGATCGTGACGGACCTGAAAATGCCCGGCATGAGCGGTAAGGAGCTGGTGGGCCGCGCCCAGCGCGACCGCCCGGACCTGCCGGTCATCGTCGCCACCGCCTACGGCTCCATCCGCTCGGCCATCGAGTGCATCCAGGCCGGCGCCAGCGACTACCTCACCAAGCCGTTCGAGCCCGAGCAACTGCAGATCGCCGTTGAGCGGGCGGTGCAACTGCACGACCTGCTACAGGAAAACCGCCAGCTCCACGCGGCGGTCAGCGGCGCCTACCGCCGCCACCGCCTGGTGGGCGACAGCCCGGCAATGCTGCGGCTGCACGAGCAGATCGCGCAGGTGGCGCCGTACAAGACCAACGTGCTGATCACCGGCGAGAGCGGCACTGGCAAGGAGGCGGTCGCGCGCAGCATCCACGAGGCCGGCCCGCGCGCCGAGCACCCCTGGGTCGCCATCAACTGCGCCGCCATCCCCCGCGACCTGATGGAGAGCGAGCTGTTCGGCTACGTCAAGGGCGCCTTCACCGGCGCGCTGCAGAACCGGCTCGGCCGCCTGGAGCAGGCCAACGGCGGCACCCTGTTCCTCGACGAGATCAGCGACCTGGAGCTGGGCCTTCAGGCCAAGCTGCTGCGGGTGTTGCAGGAGCGGGAGTTCTCGCCCGTCGGCAGCGACGCCATCCGCCGCGTCGACGTGCGCATCATCGCCGCCAGCAACCGCGACCTGCGCGAGCTGGTGGCCGCCGAGGAATTCCGCGCCGATCTGCTCTACCGCCTGGATGTCTACCACATCCGCGTACCGCCGCTGCGTGACCGCGCCGAGGACATCCCGCTGCTCGCCAACGCCTTCCTCGCCGAGCTGCGCGTCGAGATGGACAAGCCCGTGCGCGGCATCAGCGACGAGGCCCTGGCCGCGCTGAGCGGCTATCAGTGGCCCGGCAACGTGCGCGAGCTGCGCAATGCCATCGAGCGCTCCCTGCTCAGCGCCGGCGGCGAGCTGATCCGCAGCGGCGACCTGCCGGACCGCGTCCACCGGCAGCGGCGGCCGGCCGCCGGCGGCGAAGACGGCCCGGCGGCGGGCACCGGCGAGCTGCTGGAAGCCTTGGACGAGACCGGCCTCGACGGCTGGCTCGCCGATGCCGAGCGGCGGATGATCGTCTCGGCCCTCGCGCAATGCGATGGCGTCCAAGTCAAGGCCGCGCGCCTGCTCGGCATCACCGAGCGCAGCCTGTGGCACCGGCTGAAGAAGCTCGATATCCGGGTGGACCGGAGCGTGCGAGGCTAGTACACCGTTTCAGCCAATTTTGCAGGCGTCAACCCGGGTGGGAGCGGAGCCGAGAAACCAGGTCGAAGTCTCTGCTCGTGCTCGTGCTCGTGCTCGTGCTCGTGGTCGTGGTCGGATACTCGACAACGGCAACGGCAACGGCAACGGCAACGGCAACGGCAACGACAACGACAACGACAACGAAAGTCGCGTTGGGAGAAACGCTGCACGAGTGCTCGATCCGTTCGCTGGCTGATGATGATGGCGTACTTGCCTTGCTTTCTTAACGTGCATCGAGGGATGCGCTGGGTTTTTGCGACCGGCGCGGATCCGCGTAGGGTCCGCCGTGCGGACTGTTCGCGGGATGGTCGAACTTATGGTCAAGGCCTATCGGCCCCATCCCGTCCACTCTCTTCGTTGACTTTTCCCGCGTCCCCCGTGGCCGACAAGTACCGGCGCACAGCGGGCCGAGCGACGACGATTGGGACAGAAACCTGGCACTGATGTATGGGAGGTCGGGTTAGCGCAGCGTAACCCGACGATGAGCATCGGTAAGCCATTGATTGTCAGGTTACGCTATCGATAACCCGACCTACGAAGTGCTCGATTTCGGCGTTGCGAGCAAGCTTTGCCCGGTCTCTCCGGCGTGGGCGTGAGGCCCGACGCTCCAGCGTCGCGTCGGCGGCCCGGCTCGGCGGCGGATCGCCACCGCACGCCGCTGGAGCGGCGGGGCTACACTCCCACGCTGGAGCGTGAGAGCGAGACGGAAAGCGACCGAGCGCCGCGCGCGGCGCTTCATTGCCGCTGCATGAAGCCGCAGACCCTTGTATCAGCGGAGCTGACGACATGAGTGAGCACCAGAGCCTGTATGACCAGGACTTCTATGCCTGGGCGCGGCGCAACGCGGCGCTGCTGCGTGCCGGGCGCGTTGCCGAGGTCGACTGTGAGCACCTGGCCGAGGAGATCGAGGACATGGGGAAAGCACAGCGGCACGCGCTCCGCTCGCACCTGCGACAGCTGATCGTGCATCTCCTGAAGCTGCAATACTCGCCGGCAGAACAGCCGCGCCGGGGCTGGTTCGAAGAGGTGCAGAACGCCCGCGCCGAGATCGCGGACCGCTTGGCCGACAGCCCCAGCCTGGCACCCGAGGTGGACGCGATGCTGATCGACACTTGGCCGCGCGCGCGTCGCCAGGCCAATGACGCGCTGCTGGCCTTTGGCGAGCATGTGCGGCTACCGGAGTTCTGCCCGTACACGTCGGAGCAGGCGCTGGACGACGGCTTCGTCCCGAACGGACCGGCATCGCTACGCTGACGCCACGGTGAGGTCGAGATCATCCGCCTGGCGGTGCGCACCAACCAGCCGGCCGGCGGCCCGTCGCGCGAGTATCGCCGGGAGCGCGACGGCTCCGGCTTGCGGTCCCGCTTTGGCGTGCACGGCCTGCCGGACTGGAATTATGGTGACACTTTACCATTTACACCGTTTCCCTCTCGGCTTGCGCTAGGCGCATGTCTCGGCTTCCACGAATCATCGTGCCCGGCATCCCCCACTATGTGACGCAACGTCGGAACAGGCGCCAACGGGTGTTCATGGAGGATGAAGACGATGCGCTTTACAGAGATGGGCCAGCACAGGCATGTCGGTCAAACGACGTCGAAGCCTGGTCGTACTGCCTGATGCCAAACCTTTTTCAGTCAACGGGTTGCCGCGCTCACAAGGGGGCAGGCCGTTGGACAACCATTGATGGGTGAGCACGAGCTCGCCGAACTCGAGAAACGTCTTGGCCGAGCGCTTCGTGCTGGCAAGCATGGTCGGCCCTCTTCCAATGGAAACGCTGCGAGACCGTGAAAGTGTTGCTCGCAACGCCGAAAACGTGCGCATCGTAGGTCAGGTTACGCTATCGCTAACCCGAACTACATCGAACACTTTCATGGTTCAGTCTGAAAGGTGCCGTCGTAGCAGGTCTTGGCACGGTCGATGTGCCGCACATGGATTTGGAGCTCAGAACCGGCAGACGGTCTCGCCGCCGCGCTCGATCCAGCCGTGGATCATCTTGGGCGTGGTCATGCCGCTGGCGCAGTTGCCGGCGGCGTCGATGCAGATGACGCCGCCGCGCCCCTGGACCTTGCGGGTGAGGTAGCCGAGGCCGTATTCGACGGCACCGGCGGCATCGGTGCCGGTGTGCTCGATGGCATCGGCGATGGTCTTGGCAAACACGGTGCGCATGAACTCTTCGCCGTAGCCGGTGGCGGAGACCGCGCAGGTGTCGTTGTCGGCGTAGACGCCAGCGCCGATGATGGGCGAGTCGCCGACCCGGCCCATGCGCTTGTTGACGATACCGCCGGTGGATGTGGCGGCGGCGAGGCTGCCGTCGCGGTCGCGGGCGACGGCGCCGATGGTGCCGTACTTCTGCTCGTCGCCCTGGTCGTCGTGGTCGAGCATGATGCGGCGGTGCAGCCGCGCCTGATCCAGTTGCTTGATGCGGTCCGGGGTGAAGAAGTAGTGATCCGGGGTGAGCCGCATGCCGCAGTGCTCGGCGAAGCGCAGCGCGCCCTCGCCGATGAGCAGCACGTGCTCGCTGCCGTCCATGACCAGCCGGGCCAGTTGGACGGGGTTGGCGATGTTGCCGACCGCGGCGATGGCGCCGGCGGCGAGGTCGCGGCCGTCCATGATACCGGCGTCCATCTCCACCTTGCCGTTCTCATTGAGCACCGAGCCGCAGCCGGCGTTGAACAGGGGGTCGTCCTCCAATTGCGAGGCGCAGGACTCCACGGCCTCCACGGCGCTCGCGCCGTGCTGCAACATGGCCCGTCCGTGCTCCAGCACGATGCGGATGCTCTCCAGATAGCGCACGGCGATGCGCTCGTCCTTGACGTTGTCGAGCGCCCCGGCGCCGCCGTGGATCATCAGGGAGAAGCTATCTTGCATGGTGTGGCGACCCTGGCGCCGCGGCGGGCGCCGATGTTGTGTTGAATGGTTGTCGGGGGCAGCGGCGCGTGGGCGTGCCGGTTCCGGCGATGACGATGGGGACGAAGCGCGGAAACCGCAGCCCCACTCGGCGTGTGGCCGGCATCGCGCCAGCGGGGGCTCCGGTCGGAGGCTAGTGCACGGCCTTGGAATTGTCGTTACCGTTTGCTGTCCTGCGCGAGCGAGTGTCGCCCTGGAGGGCGACGCTCCGGCCATCGCGACCCGCGTCCGGCGTGTCGCCCTCCAGGTCGACACGGATCAGCGCCGCGGGCGGTCTGGAGAGTGGCCTCGATATTTCCGCATGAGTGCACTACAGCCTGGCGAGGAGCTCGCGCTCGAGCTCGGCCTGGGTGGCGGCGTCACCGGCCAGCAGCACCAGGAGCTTGCCGATCACGATCGGCCCCCAGTTGACCAGCACCACGCCGCTCCCGGTGGCGGGGTCGTACTCGATGCCGCTCAGGTCCAGGGCGTCCAGGCCGCGATGGCGGGTGTGATAGGCCTTGGCGAGCCATTGCTCGATGTCGAGCTTGTGGGCGATGGCCGTCGGATAGCTGGCGCCGTTGTAGCGCGGGTTGCACTCGATGGCGAGAAATTCCGGGCTGGCATCGTCGCCGACGACCGCTACATCGAAGGCGAAAACGCCCTGCATGCCCTCCTCGTGCAGCCACTGAGCCATGGGCTCGACGATCTCCCAGGGGGCATGGCTCGCGGGGTGGCGGTTGCCCTGGTGCACGAAGCCGTCGAGCACCTGTTCGGTCACGGCGTAGCGGCTGAGGCCATCGGTGTCGCAGCGGTATTGCAGGTTCAGAAAGGTGTCGGTGACCACCTCCTGCTGAATCTGCACCGGCGTGCCGCCGGCGAACTGGCCGATGGCCTCGCGCAGCGCCAACGCGTCGGCGCAGCGGTGGATACCGACACCGGAGACGGACACCGCCGCCTTGAGATAGCAGGGATAGGGGGCGTCGTCGATGTCCGCCTCGGCGATGTCGTCGATGCTCGCATAGGGCACCGTGAGCGGCACCGGCACGTCGAGCCGGCCGGCGATCTCCATGAAGGTGTTCTTGGAGTTGATGGCGGCGACGGTCTGCAGCCAGCGCTCGTCCGGGCGCACCGCGTGCTCGGCGGGGCCGAAGAAGAAGACCGACACCGCGTGCTCGGGGTGCTCGGCGAGTCGCTCATGACCGACGTCCCAGATGACCTCTGTCGTATGGCGCAGCCCGACGCGGGCGTAGTGCGCGCTGATGGCCTCCCACTGGCTCCGGAGGTCGGGGTGGAGCTGGACGATGTCGCCCGGGTCGGTCATGCCGAGGGCGCGCCCCGAGTACAGGTGATTGCCCGTCACGCCATCGGCCGTGCAGCCCATGATGTCGTGGTTGAGGATCTGCCGCACACGGCTCGCGTTGAGCGTCTGTGCCAAAGCTGCGCCCATGCCCGATCTCCCGCATCCGCTTGCCTGGGATCAATAGAGCAAAATCGATGCCATACCGTGCGGCCATGCGCTGAAGCCATGGGTGGCGCCACGGCATCCGCTGCAGAAGGCGCGATCGGGGGTGCGATCGGGTGCGCAGCCTGTCCGGAACGCACCGTCTTGGGGCGCCGCGGTCGGCAGTCGTGCCGGTGTCGTGCGCCGGCCTGCGCGGTCGCTCGGGTGCGGCCTGCGCGGGTTTCTGTGGCGAGGGTTTCCTTACAAGCAGCGAGCCTGGATTACGGGGGTGTGGGCCGCTGTGGCTCGCCGTCGGTATTCGCGCACGGTGCGGTGAGCCGGGGGTCGAGAAAAGTGCGGCGGAAGCGGTCGCACTTGTCGATGAGCTCACGGGTGCTCTTCGGCATCGGCACCCGTGCACGCACGATATGGCTCACCAGCGCGGTGCCGACCTTGAGGATGCGGTTGGCCTCCTGGGCCTCGTGGATGTCCCGCAGCGTTGGCGCCGGCGGCAGTCGCGGCTGCACGCGCTTCAGCCGGTCGCTGGCCACGACGAAGGCCGGCCAGACGCTGAAGATTACCGGGTCCGTGCGCAGGATCTCGCACTTGCGCTTGGCCGCCTCGGCGAGCTCGTCCAGCTGCGGCTTAAGCTCCGGCAACTGCTTGCTGCCCTCGAAGGTGGCCGCGATGGTGCCGGTGATGCGGTCGATGTCGCGCATGGTCTGCGCGATCTTCACGTAACGGCTCTGGTAGAAGGTGGCGATGGGCTGGCTGAAGGCCTTGAAGGGCTCGCCCCAGAGCTCGTCGATCCCCTCGTCGCCGCCGCGGTGGCGCACCAGCCGCCCCAGTTCCAGGGCTTCCAGCAGGTAGTCGCCGCACTCTTTCATCAGGGCATCGTCGGGCTCGACCTCGACGCCGTCGGCCTGGAGTTCAACCAGCTTGGTGAAGATGGTCGTCGCGCGGTTGAACAGTGCGCCGGCCAGCATGGCGCCATTGACACGCTTGCGCTCGGGGTCCGTCTCGCGCTCGTAGGCGGCGCGCGCCTCGGCGAGCCGGAAGCCCGGGATGTTGATGCCGTGCTCGACATGATTGAACAGCCGCCGCGTCAGGGCCTCGATCAAACCCTTCTTTGCGGTGAGGGTCTCCGGCGGCGGCTCGTAGTACTTGATCCAGTAGCCGTCGTAGTACACGCAGGTGCGCCCGCCGACCTCTGCGATGGTGCCGTCGGCGGGCGGGGTGGCAGCGGATTCGACGGCGTCCGGAACCTTGTTGTGGAGGTTTCCGTTCAGGGGCTCGCTCTGCATGTGACCGGTGGGGCTCCAACGCGGCGACGGGGAATGGCGGCGGCAAGCCGACCGGCGCTCATTGTCGGCGCTGCGTCCGCGCAATTGCAACTGTGCAAAGAGGTTACAATTTGCGCCGCAAGCAATTGAAAGGTTTTGGTTCTCTGATTCTGAGCGTCTATCATTACCGATCCGGGCCAGCGCCGTTTGTCCCGCCTCATCCACCGCCCGGGAAAATCCCCGCCCGCGCGCCACGGCCGGAGGCCAACCGCATCATGCATCAGCAACGCTCTTCCATCGCTTCTTGCAGATTTGCCATGGCTTGCGCGCGTCCCGTGGCCCGGCCACCGCGGATGTGTAGCCGTCCCGGCCCGCGCGGCCGTGGCGCCGCCGCCGTGGCGCCGGCCTTGCTGTTGGTCCCGGCACTGCTGATGGCGGCGCTGCTGCCGGCGCCCGTTGTCGCCTCTGCCGGCAATGACGCTGCCCCACCGGCGGCATCGGTCGACGAGACCGCGCCCGTGCGCCAGGCGCTGCCGCGCCCGCCCGACACGCCGTGCCCCAGCCGTGCCACCGTCAGAAGCCTCATCGACCGCTATGCCACGCGCTACGGACTGGAGCGCGACCTGGTGCACGCCCTGGTGCGTGCCGAGTCTGCCTACAACGCCCACGCCGTGTCACCCGCGGGCGCCATCGGCGTGATGCAGGTGATGCCGGAGACCGCCGCCAGCTATGGTGTCCGCCCGGCGGCGGCGCTGTTCGATGCGGAGACGAACGTGCGTGTCGGCACCCGGCATCTCAAGAAGCTCGTCTCCCGCTACGGCATCGGCAAGGCGGTGATGGCGTACAACGCCGGCGAGGGCGCCCTCAAGCGTCAAGGCGGGTTCGTGAGCTACCCCGAGACCCAGCGCTACACCCACGCCGTGCTGAGCAACTACCTGCGCAGCAAGGGCATCGCCACCTACTCCGCCGAGGCGCGGGCCGTCACCGGGATCACGCTGACACCCGCCATGGCCAGCGCCGGTGGTGGCGCGGGCGCTGGCTTCGGCAGGCGGCGGCCACTGACCCCGCGCGAGCAGGCCAGGCGCATGCGCCGCGTTGACCTGTCGACACTGTCACTGAAGATCCGGCCCTCCCTCACTGATCGGGCGCTGGACCCGTCCGCCCTCGATGCCGGCCCGGAGAGCAAGCCGATGTTCGTGCTGGAGCGCCCCGGCGGCATCAAGGCGGACTAGAGCACCACGCCCACCAGCGCGCCGGTCATCAGGGTGGCGAGGGTGCCGGCGACGATGGAGCGCAGGCCCAGGGCCGCCACCTCGGCCCGGCGCACCGGTGCCAGCGCCCCGAGCCCGCCGATCATGATGCCAAGGCTGCCGAAGTTGGCGAAGCCGCAGAGCGCATAGGTCATGATCAGCCGGCTGCGCTCGCTCAGCGCGTCCGCCGGCAGCCGAGCGAGCTGCATGTAGGCCAGCAGCTCGTTCAGCACCGTCTTGATGCCCATCAGTTGGCCGGCCGCTGTGGCTTCCTGCCACGGGATGCCGATGAGCCAGACCACGGGCGCGAACACCCAGCCGAACAGACGCTCCAGCGTGAGCGGTGCGCCCTGCACGTCCGGCAGCAGCGCCAGCAGCTCGTTGCCGAGGCTCACCAGCGCTACCATCACGATGAGCATGGCGATGATATTGAGCAGCAGCGGAATGGCGTCCAGCGTGCCGCGGGTGATGGCGTCCATGGCGCCGGCGTGGTCCGGCGCCAGCCGCGGCAGCTCGTCGTCGCCGTCGGCGCGCCGTTGCGGCACCAGGATGCCCGCGATCACCAGCGCCGCCGGCGCGTTCACCAGCGACGCCGTGAGGATGTGCCCCATCGCATTGGGCACGGCAGCGCCAATGAGGGTTGCGTAGAGCACCATCACGGTGCCGGCGATGGTGGCCATGCCGGTGGTCATCAGCGCGAACAGCGCCCCCCGGCTCATGGCGCCGAGATAGGGCTTGATGAGCAATGGCGCCTCCACCATGCCGACGAAGACGTTGGCGGCCGCGCCCAGACCTAGTGCGCCGCCGACGCCGAGACCGCGTTTCAGCAGCCACGCGAAGGCGCGAACCACCACCGGCAGCACCCGCCAGTGGAACAGCAGCGCGGACAGCGCGCTGATGACGAGCAGCAGCGGCAACGCCCGGAAGGCGAGCACGAAGCTGTACTCCGGATGGACCACTTCATACGGCGTGGCCCCGCCGCCCAGGTGGCCGAAGACGAAGCTGGTGCCGGCCTCGGTGGCGCGGTTCAGCGCCAGCACCAACCCGTTGATTGCCACGAACCCCTGCTGCGCCGCGGGCAGCTTCAGCAGCAGCAGCGCCAGGGCCAATTGCAGCGCGAGCCCGCCCAGCACAAGCCGCGCGCTGACGGCGCGGCGGTCTTCGCTCAGCAGCCAGGCGCAGGCCAGGAGGGTGCTGATGCCGAGGGCGCCGCGCGCCGCGTGCACAACAAGATCCATCATCAGGGACATCCGCCGGGCGGTGGGTATCGGGCGCCAGAGTGTAACGCCAATGGCTGGAGCGTGGGGGCCGTGGCAAGGAACCCGTTCCCGCGGGCACGTTGAAAAGCCGCCGCCGGCACAGCACAATCGGTGCGGTTTGGATTCCAGAGAACGTCAGCAATGACTATGCCTCGCGCCCGCACCGGTCTCCTGCCGGGGCCGCCTCGCCGCCTGATGACTGTCCTGCTGCTGGTGGTCGCCGGATGCTGCGCGGCGGACGCCGCCGCTGCCGTGGCCACCCGCGATCCCGGTCAGTACTTCTTCGACCAGACCTTCAACGACTTCAGCGAAGAGCTTGCGAACGCCCGCGACGAGGGTAAGCAGGGCATCCTGCTGATGTTCGAGATGGACGATTGCCCCTTTTGCCATCGCATGAAGACCACGGTGCTCAATCAGCCGCGGGTGCAGGCGTATTTCAAGCAGCACTTTCTGATCTTCCCGGTGGACGTGGAGGGGGACGTGGAGGTGACCACCTTCTCGGGCGAGACCATGCCGCAGAAGGACTTCGCGCTGAAGGACCTGCGCGTGCGCGCAACGCCGGTATTTGCCTTTTTCGACCTCGACGGCAACATGGTCGCCCGCTACACCGGCGCCACCCGCGACGTGGATGAGTTCATGCTACTTGGCCGCTACGTCGTCGAGGGCGCCTACAAGGACACGACCTTCACCAAGTACAAGCATGAGCACGCCGGCAGCGGGGAGACCGCCCGCGCCGAGTCCGCAGCATCGGGCCGCTGAGCGGACCATCGCAATGCCGCCGCCCGTGCCGGGGCCGCGGCATTCAGGGGAGCAACCCATGACCGAGTCGGTAAAGAACAACAATCAAGTCTGTGTACGCTGTACCGTGGCGGGCCAGGTACAGGGGGTGTTCTTCCGCGCTTCGGCGCGGGAGGAGGCGTTGCGGCTGGGCATCGCCGGTCACGCGCGGAACCTGCCGGACGGGCGCGTGGAGGTGCTCGCCTGCGGCGACCTCGAGGCTGTCAACAGTCTCCGGGAGTGGCTGCGGCGCGGTCCGCCGCTGGCGCAGGTCACCGGCGTCGCCTGCGAGGCGGTGGAGCAGCAGGCGGTGGCCGGCTTCACCGTCGTCGGCTGACCGGGGCCGCGCCACTGCGTCTGCCGGGGCTCCACGACGGTCGCATCCTGGCGCGGCCGAACCGCTTCGTCGCCGAGGTCGCGCTCGCCGGCGGCGAGCGCGTCACCGCGCATGTGCCGAACACTGGCACCCTGATGACCTGCTGGAGGCCGGGCGCGCCGGTGCAGCTCACCCGGGCGGACAATCCCCGCCGTAAGCTCGCCTGGACGCTGGAGCGGGTGGACATGGGCGGCGGCTGGATCGGGGTCAATACCCTGCGCCCGAACCAGGTGATGGCGGAGGGCATCGCCGCCGGGCGCATCCCGGCGCTGGCGGGTTATGGCAGCCTGCGCCGGGAGGTGCCCTTCGCCGTCGCGGGCGGCCATTCCGGGCGCATCGACATCGGCCTCGACGAGAGCACCCTCAGCCCGCCGCGCGCTCCCGCGCTGGTGGAGGTGAAAAACGTCACCTTGCTGGACGGCGGCTGCCTGCGTTTTCCCGATGCGCAAAGCGAGCGGGGGCGCAAGCACCTGGAACTGCTGACGCGGGCGGTCGAGTCCGGGCGGCGCGGGGTCATGCTTTTTGCGCTGAATCGCCCGGAGGGCGAGCGCTTTGCGCCGGCCTGGGACATCGATCCGCGCTACGGCGAGGCGCTGTTGCGAGCCGCGGCGGCGGGGGTGGAATTGCTCGCCGTACGGATGCTGCATCAGGTGGACGGCATTGTCACCGGTGCCGCCGCCGCGATGGACCTGACGCGGCCCTGAGGTCGCTGACGCGGGCACGGGTTCCGGTACGGCTGCATCGCGTGCACCGGGGTCTCGATCGAAATCGATTGCGAATCTGATCCCGATCCCGATTTCGATGTGTTCGGGGGGTGGATGGGCGAAGAAACTGTGAAACTATGTGGTGTAGGTCGGGTTAGCGCAGCGTAACCCGACGCTGGGTGTTCGCAAGCCGTTGATTGTCTGGTTACGCTATCGCTAGCACGACCTGCGATCCGTTCGTTTTCGGGGTTGCGAGCAAGACTTTGACAGTCTCGCAGCGCATTTCCTTATTCCGCGGCATCCGGCTGGGGCGGGGACTTGACTCGGCCGGCCTCAGTAGCCGCCGGTGACGAGGGTGAGGGGCTCCGGGTAGGCGTCGGTACGCACGATGCCCGTCTCCAGATGCCCGTCAGGGTACAACTCCAGCCAGCGGTAGCCCGGCGTGCGTGAGTCCAGCGCGAAGTCGTCACTGCCGGGCAGAAACTGCACGCAGGTCGATGGTGTTGCCAGTAGCCGCAGACCCCGCGCATGTTGCTCGGCATCCTGGTGCACATGGCCGCAGATCACGGCGCGGATGCGCGGGTTCTGCGCCAGCTCGGCCAGGGCGGCAGCGCCGTTGTCCACCTGCATGGTGTCGATCCAGCGGCTGCCCAGCGGTTGCAGGTGATGGTGCAGGAACACCAGCGTCGGCCGCTCGCCAGCCGCGCGGCGATGCGCTGCCAGGCCGGCGAGCACGCTATCGCTCAGGTGGCCGCCTGCCTCGTTCGGGATGGTGGAGTCCAGCAACAGCAGGTCCCAGGCGTCGGCGGCCACGACGCGCAGGCCCGACACGGCACTCGCATCCAGGTGTCCCACCAGGAGGTCGAGGCGGTCATGGTTGCCCGGGATGCAGTGATAGGGCACGCCGAGACCGCTGAAGCGCTCGCGCAGGAACCGATATGCCGCGGGCTCGGTGTCGTGCACCAGGTCGCCGCTGAGAACGATGGCGTCCGGTGGCCAATGTCTGGCTTGCGCCAGTGCCAGAACGGACTCCAGGGTACGCTGCGTGTCCTGGCCCAGCAGGCGCCGCTCCGAGACACCGAACAGATGCAGATCCGTCAGTTGCAGCAGGCGAAAAGGCGCGGCGGTGGTGCGGAGATCCTGGCTGCTGCTGTCGTCCCAGGCGTTCGGTGCGTCGGTCTCGGCCATTGATCTTGCGTCACTGCCGACTTGCTTTGCTTTAACCTTGAGGTTTCTAGCAGTTGTTTGAAGGCGCGGCAACCGATGATGACGAATCCGTGACAAGCATCTCAGCACCGATCGCGCAACTGTTGTCAGGCGCGGTTAGGCGCGCCGCGCTGGCGATCCGCGCGTGCTGCGGAGCACGCGGGCAGGCCCCCCGGCCCCGCGCCCGCACACTTGGCTTCGCAGCCGACACGACCTGGACCGTACACGTATCGCGCTCGGGGCACAACCGGGAAGACGCCGATTTATGACGCTGAATCGGCTTGGATCTGTTGTGGCGGTTGCTCCGGAGCGCCGCTTCGGACGTGCAGCCGCAGAGCGCCGGCTCGGCGGGCAGGCGATCTGCGCCCGACGGTGGATCAAGTCCCGCTATCGGCCTCATTGGAACAATCAATTGCTGCCCCACTTAGCGGGGGGTAATGTGCTTTTTAGCCTGGGGCTTTCCGGCAGTGCCTGGGCGACCGCTCAGCAGTGCCGGGCAGGGATTGCCGCGAGGCACGTCAGACCGCCATCCCGAGCCCGAAGCCCAGCAAGTACCCGCCCAACAAGCATCTGTCCAACAAGCACCCTCCAGCAAGCAACACCCGCAGCAACCAACCCACGAGGACCTGCACCATGGAGCTCAAAGGCAGTAAGACCGAGCAGAATCTGAAAGACGCCTTCGCCGGCGAATCTCAGGCCAATCGCCGATATCTGTACTTTGCTCAGAAGGCCGACGTCGAGGGTTACAACGACGTCGCCGCCGTGTTCCGCTCCACCGCAGAAGGCGAGACCGGTCATGCGCACGGCCACTTGGAATACCTCGAGGCCGTCGGCGACCCGGCTACCGGCCTGCCCATCGGCGGCACCGGCGACAACCTGAAGTCGGCCATCGCCGGCGAGACCCACGAGTACACCGACATGTACCCGGGCATGGCCAAGGCGGCCCGCGACGAGGGCTTCGACGAGATCGCCGACTGGTTCGAGACCCTTGCCAAGGCTGAGCGCTCGCACGCCAACCGGTTCCAGAAGGCGTTCGACAACCTCGACGTGTAAGTCGGCCCGTGCGGCTCCAATCGCTTCGGATGCCGCCGATCGGATGGAGCCGAGCACCGCGGCTGTGCTATACCGCCTGCTGAAATGCCGGCGGACGCGATTAAGGGGCGCCTGGCGCCCCTTTTTCGTGCGTCGCTCTCTTCCCGCAACGCATTACCTTCGGGAGACCGCACCATGGCGCTCATCGATTCGACCCCGGCGTGGCAGGCACTGGCAAGCCATTGGGAGCAGATGGCGCGGGTGCACATGCTCGAGCTGTTCGCCGCCGATCCCGAGCGCGCCGCGCGCATGAGCGCCGACGTCGCCGGGCTGCACCTGGACTATGCCAAGCACATCGTCACCGACGAGACACTGAGCCTGCTGTTCGACCTCGCCCGTGCCGCTGACGTCGAGGGTTGGCGCGCGCGCATGTTCAGCGGCGAGCACATCAACAACACCGAAGACCGCGCCGTCCTGCACGTGGCGCTGCGCAACCGATCCGACCGGCCCGTTGTGGTGGACGGTCGCGACGTGATGCCGGACGTGAACGCGGTGCTCGAGCAGATGCGCGTGTTCTGCAATCGCGTGCGCTCCGGCGATTGGCAGGGCTTCACCGGCCGGCCCATCCGCGATGTCGTGAACATCGGCATCGGCGGCTCCAATCTGGGTCCGAAGATGGTGACCACGGCGCTGACGCCGTATCAGTCCGAGGCACCGCGGCCGCACTTCGTCTCCAATGTGGATGGCACCCACCTTGCCGAGACGCTGAAAGCGCTCGACCCGGCGACGACGCTCTTCATCGTCGCCTCCAAGACCTTCACTACGCAGGAGACCATGACCAACGCGCAGAGCGCCCGGCGTTGGCTGGTAGAGGGCCTGGGCTCGGACGCCGCCGTGCGCAACCACTTCGTCGCTGTGTCGACGAACGCCGAGAAGGTCGCCGAGTTCGGTATCGACACCGAGAACATGTTTGGCTTCTGGGATTGGGTCGGCGGGCGCTACTCCCTGTGGTCCGCCATCGGCCTGCCCATTGCGCTGGCGCTGGGCTTCGAGCGCTTCGAGGAGCTCCTCGACGGTGCCCACGCGATGGACGAGCACTTCCGCACCGCGCCGCTGGAACAGAACCTGCCGGTCATCCTGGGCCTGCTCGGCGTCTGGTACATTAACTTCGCCGCTGCCAAGACCCTCGCCATCCTGCCCTACGACCAGTACCTGGAATACTTCGCGGCCTACTTCCAGCAGGGCGACATGGAGAGCAACGGCAAGCACATGACCCGCGACGGTACGCGCGTGACCTACAGCACCGGGCCCGTGGTCTGGGGCGAGCCGGGCACCGACGGTCAGCACGCCTTCTACCAGCTCATCCACCAGGGCACGGAGCTGATCCCGTCGGACTTCATCGCCCCCATCAAGAGCCACAATCCGATGGGTGACCACCACGCCAAGCTCCTCGCCAACTGCTTCGCGCAGACCGAGGCGCTGATGCGCGGGCGCACGCTCGAGGAGGCGCGAGAGGCCATGCTGGATGCCGGCGTGGAACCCGCGGAGGCCGAGCGGCTCGCCCCGCAGCGGCAGTTCGACGGCAACCGGCCCACCACCACCATCCTGGTGGAAGAGGTCACGCCACGCACCCTGGGCGCGCTCATCGCCCTTTACGAGCACAAGATCTTCACCCAGGGCATCATCTGGGGCATCAACTCCTTCGATCAGTGGGGCGTGGAGCTCGGCAAGCAGCTCGCCGGGGTGATCCTGGGCGAGATCGAGGACGGTGAAGTGACCGCCGAGCACGATGCGTCAACGGCGGCCTTGTTGCGCTACTATCTGGA
>NZ_JAJDNQ010000138.1 GCF_022340605.1 Thiohalocapsa sp. | reverse complement strand
GAAGGCGAGCGCCGCGACGAAGAGCAGCCCGGCGGTCAGGGCGAGCGGGATCAGTCGGCGCAATGCGGTGTCTGCGTGCATCAGCGGGCTTGGACGAAGATGAGTCTCCGCGAACTCGAGGCCGAACTGCGCACCCGCCGTCCAAAGCGCGCCGCTGTAGGTCGGGCCGACGTAGGAGGCCCGACGAACAGGCGGTCAGGTCGCGCCCGGTGTCGGGCTGCGTTCCTCAGCCCGACACTACGGAGCTTGCCCGGTCTCTGGAGTTGTGGGAGCCAGCGACACCCCGCCCGGCGAGCTGATGGCACTGGGGTGGCGCGGGGCACTCACCGCGGTGCGATCACGCTCCGGACGATCGGCGGGCGGTCACACTGGGGGCGATGCGAACCAATGGAGCCACAGCCCACGCGAGGCCAGCCCTGCGGCTGACCATCGGCCGTCACCACGGAATCCGCTCGCCGTGCCGGAAGAAGCCGCCGCTGGGCCCGTCCGCGGGCAGGGTGGCGGCCCAGACGATGCCGCGGGCGCCTTCCTCCAACGATAACGTCGCGTTCGGACCGCCCATGTCGGTGCGCACCCATCCCGGGCAGACGGAATTGATCTTGACCTCGGTGCCTTGCAGCTCGTCGGCGAAGATGCGGGTCACGGCGTTGAGCGCGGTCTTGGAAAGCCGGTAGCCGGGGCAGCAGCCGTTCATCTCGCTGAGCTGCCCCATGCCGGAGGAGACGTTCACAACCCGGCCGCGGCCCGACATCAGCGGAATGAGCGCCTGGCAGAGCCGGAGCGCCGCCAGCGTGTTGGTTTCGAAACCGCTCCGAATAGTGTCGAGGTCCGCCTCGAAGATGCTGGACGCGGGGCTGCCGGGGCTCGGGTCCGGAAAGATGCCGGCGTTGTTCACCAGCACGTCGATGCGTGCGAAGTCGCGCGCAAGCATGTCCCTTAAAGCGCGGACGGACTCGGCCGAGGTGACGTCCAGCGGCGCGAAACGCACGTCGGCGCCGCCGGCCGCGAGCTTCTCGGCGGCGGCGCGGCCCTCCGCCTCGCGGCGGGCGGTGAGCACGACCCGGTGGCCCTGCTCGGCAAGCTGGCGGGCGGTCTCGCGACCGAGCCCGCGGTAGGCGCCGGTGACGACGGCGACGGGGGATGTGGTCATGGTGTAGTCCTCATGGTGATGTTCGTGTCGATGCCCGCTCGCGGTGCCGGAGCCGTAGCCACGGGCAGATCAGCGCCGCCGGCTCGGAGACCGAGCAAATATTGCCCGCAACGCGGACATCGCGGGCATCGTCGGTCGGGTTAGCGATCGCGTAACCCGACAATCAATGGCTTACTCGCGCCCTGACTGGCGCCCATCGTCGGGTTACGCTGCGCTAACCTGACCTACATCCAATACTTGCCCAATCTCCTCAGTGCCGGCGCCGGCTCTCCTCCGCGTCGACCGGGAGCCAATCCCGGCCGAGATCCTCGCCGGCAGGCTCCGCGATACGATGCGTCTCGTCCAGCCAATCGCCCAAGTCGATGACTCGGCAGCGCTCGCTGCAGAAGGGCTTGTACCTGGACTGCGGCACCCACGGCACCGGGCGCTGGCAGGTGGGACATTTGACGATGGTGGTCATGCGCGCCTCCAGGATGCCGCTGATCTGGCCTGCGTATTGACTTGGTGAGTCTTGCGCCGCGCGCGGCCGGGTTCAAGCGCACCCGAACAGGCCCAACACGCGCCGCCACCGGGCCGACGCCGTTTCAGCCCCGGGAAGCCCGCCGTTGCGCGAATGTTAAACTTGCGCGTCAACCGCGCGTCCGCGGACCCGCAGGTACAGATTCACGACTTTCACCCACCACTTCGTACAGAGCAGCAGAGGCGAGCATGGCCGGACACAGCAAATGGGCCAACATCAAGCACCGCAAGGCCGCGCAGGACAAGAAGCGCGGCAAGGTCTGGACCAAGCTGATCCGGGAGGTGACCATCGCCGCCCGCGAGGGCGGCGGCGACCCCAACACCAACCCGCGCCTGCGGCTCGCCATGGACAAGGCGTTCGGTGCCAATATGCCCAAGGACACCGTCGACCGCGCCATCAAGCGCGGCGCGGGTGAGGAAGGCGTCGAGGACTACGAGGAGATCCGCTACGAGGGCTACGGCCCCGGCGGCGTCGCCATCATGGTCGACTGCATGACCGACAACCGCAACCGCACCGCCGCCGAGGTGCGCCACGCCTTCACCAAGCACGGCGGCAACCTGGGCACGGACGGCTCCGTGGCCTATCTCTTCACCAAGCAGGGCATCATCAGCTTCCAGCCCGGCACCGACGAGGACAAGGTCATGGAGGCGGCGCTTGAGGCAGGCGCCGAGGACGTCGTGGTCAACGACGACGAGTCGCTGGATGTCGTCACCACCCCGGAGGAGTTCGGCGCCGTCTGCGACGGGCTCGCGCAGGCCGGCTTCGACACGACCGTCTCGGAGGTCACCTACAACGCCGCCACCAGCGCCGAGCTCGACCGCGACAACGCCGAGAAGCTGCTCAAGCTGGTGGACATGCTCGAAGACCTCGACGACGTGCAGGAGGTCTATCACAACGCCGATATCGCGGACGAGATCATGGCGGAGCTCGACGCGTAGGCGGGTTGCGTCCCAGCGGGGGAGCCGGCATGGAGCGAAGGCAAGGCGACAATTGGCGAGCGGAAAGTGCGCACTACGCACTCTCTTGGGGTCTCGTGCCGTCGCGGCCCTGACGGATCATGACGATGCCTTCCACACCCCCTCTGCGCCAGCGGATCTTGGGCATCGACCCCGGCTCCCGCAACACCGGCTTCGGCGTCATCGACAGTGACGGCCGGCACAGCCGGGTGGTCGAGAGCGGCTGCATCCGCGTCGGTCAACACCCCTGGCCGGACCGGCTCGGGCTCATCTTCGACCGCATCGCGGCGCTGGTGGGCGAGCACCAGCCGCATGACATGGCCGTCGAGCAACTGATCTTCGCCCGCGACCCCACCGCCGCGCTGAAGATCGGCCAGGCCCGCGGCGCAATCCTCTGCGCCGGGCTCAAGGCCGGCGTTACGGTGCACGAGTACAGCCCCAAGTCCGTCAAGCTCGCCGTCGTCGGCAGCGGCGGCGCCGACAAGGCGCAGGTGCAGCATATGGTGCGCATCCTGCTCAACCTCGCCGAGCCGCCGGGCGAGGACGAGGCCGACGCGCTCGCCATCGCGCTCTGCCACGCCCACTCCATGGGCATCCCGCAGCGCAAGCGCGCCGCGGCGAGCTGGCGGGATTTTCGGCCTTGAACGTGCCGGCGCTGATTTCGACCAAGCCGCCCTGGCGATGGGGCGTGCAGACGCTCGAGCCGGTCATACGCTTCGGCGTCAGCGCCGAGAAGCGAAGCGCATCTGCTTGCGCTGCCCGCGCGCCTTCCCGGCCCGCGCGGCGGAACAGCGGGGTAGGTCGGGCCGACGCAAGAGGCCCGACCCGCGACGGATGCCTACGCACGCTCAGCGCGGCGCTATAGGCCAGAGCGAGCGGCGCGCGCCGCGGCCCGCCGCAAGCCCCATGCTTGACCGCGCGCTCGGCAAGTTGCATCGTCCGGTCTCACTCACGAGACCGGGCCTATGATCGGACAACTGCGCGGCCAAATCCTCGCCAAACACCCACCGCAAGTACTGATCGACGTGGGCGGCGTCGGCTACGAGGTCGAGGCGCCCATGAGCACCTTCTATGACCTGCCGGCGGTGGGCGAGACCGTGGTGCTGATCACGCACCTCGCGGTGCGCGAGGACGCGCACGTGCTCTACGGCTTCCTGCACGCGCGCGACCGGGCGCTGTTCCGCGAGCTGCTCAAGGTGACGGGCGTCGGCGCGAAGATGGCGCTGGCGATCCTCTCCGGCATGGACGCGGAGCGCTTTGCGCTGTGCGTCGAGCAGGAGGACCTGACGGCCCTGAGCCGGCTGCCCGGCATCGGCAAGAAGACCGCGCAGCGACTGGTGATGGAGATGAAGGACCGGCTCGCCGGTCTCGGCGCTGGGGCCAAGGCCGTGCTCCCGGCAAGACCGGCCGGCACGGCCGCCGACGACCCGCTGGCCGATGCCATCAGCGCGTTAACGGCGCTCGGCTACAAACCCGCCGATGCCAACCGCATGGCGCGCGCCGTGGCCGACGGCGCCGAGACCTCGGAGGAGATCATCCGCGCGGCGTTGCGGTCGGTCTCGGCAGGCTGATCGGGCAGCGCCGCGTCCGACCCCGCGTGAGCGCTCAGCGCTACGCCGCCCGACGGCGGCGCACTAGCCCGAGCATGCCGAGGCCGCGGCGCAGGTAGGGCCGGCGCCGGCGGCTCAAAGGCCCATGCAGTTGGCGTAGAAGGTCACCGTTGCCGGCCAGTCGGAGAAGATCCCTTCGATGCCGACGTCCCGCGCCAGCACGTCCAGCAGTTCCAGCGCCACGCCCTCGTTCTGCCGGTCGGCGAGCACGTCGTTGATGCTCTGGTAGTAGTACTCTCCGTCACCGTCCGCCAAGATGCCGCTGCGCTCCAGGGTCCAGGTAATGATTTTCAAGCGCTCGGCCTTGGCAGTGGTGGCGTAGTCGGACGGCACGATGTCGGTGCCGCTCGCGTCCACCAGCGCCCACGTGGCGGGCGCGACATAGTTGATTCCGGCGGCCTTGTAGGTGGGCAACTCGGCCAGGAAGGACTCGAGCTGCGCCGGTGTGTCGGCGGCGATCAGGTAGACGGCCTGCGCGGCGAAGTCCGGCGCGTTGGCGACCCAGTAGTCGATGTCGTCGCGCTCGAAGGACTGCACCCAGGCATCGCGCGGGCGAATGCCGCCTGCGCGCAGCTCGTCGATCAGCTTCTGGCGATAGTCGTCGTGGGTGAAGTCCGGCGCGCCGTCGCCGTTGGTGTCGAAGGGCATGGTGACGCTCGGCGCCTTCAGCTCCGGCGTGACGCCAACGCCCAGCGTCTTGAACAGCTCGACGCTCTCGGCATGGGTCATCAGCGTGCCGCTGCCGGGGCCGGCATAGAGGTCGGTGCGAAAGCCGGGCGTGCCCTGGAGGTATTCCTGCGCCGTGGTGGCGTCGGCGTTGGCGCCGTCCATCTTGCCCTTCAGGGTCCGGAACTCCGCCAGCGTGATGTCGCTGGTGCAGCAGCGCGCGGTCGCATCGGTGAGCTTGTTGCCATCCGCGTCATAGGTGGCCGGCTGGAACGGCTGCTCGCACTGCGCGTTCAGCGTCGGGTGCGTCACGATGTCCGTCGTGGTGTGCAGGTCGCACTGGGAATGCCGGCAGACCAGCTCGCCGTCCTTGGTGAAGGTAACGTCGCACTCGATTATGCCGGCGCCCTGGCGCGCGGCCGCCAGATAGGACTCCAGCGTGTGCTCCGGGAACTGCAGGCCGGCGCCACGGTGGCCAATAGAGAACTTGGTCTTGCGGAATACGTCGGTAGGACAAGCACTGAGCTTATCCTTCAGCTCGCCGTCAACGAGTTGGTCGAGCAGAAAATAGGGCCGCGGGCCGACTTGCGCGATGGAGTTGATACCACGGTACGCGTCATAGTCGGCGGCGATGGACGGCACGGCGGCCAGGGCGCCGAGGCCCATCAGGCCGCCCAACAGCGGCTTCACAGAGCGCACACGGAGCATGGCGGGTCTCCCGTTGTCGGTGGCGGATGAATAGCTGTGCCGCGCACGCGGCGGCCGGTCTTGGGTGCCGGTGCGCCTCCACGTCAGGCTATCAGCCACCTATGACTGCACCGTCACCATTCCATGATCGCGGGATGACGCCTGCACGCCGACTGCCGCCGCCACTCGGAGGTCCGGGGGCGGCGCGACGCTCAGGTCCCCCGCCCGCCGGCACCGCGGTTACAATCGCCGCTCCGAATCGAGCCGCCAACCGCTCCCCGACCATGCCAGACGCCACCCCCCATGCCAGCCCGCAACCGCCGGACTGGCTAGCGCCCGAAGACGTGCTCTACGAGGACATCCTCTATCACCACGCCGAGGGCATTGCACGCATTACCATCAACCGCCCCGAGGTGCGCAATGCCTTCCGCCCGGAGACGGTGATGGAGCTGCTGGACGCCTTCCACCGCGCGCACCTGGACCCGGAAGTCGGCGTCGTCATCCTCACCGGCGCGGGCGAGCTGGCCTTCTGCTCCGGCGGCGATCAGCGCGTGCGCGGCCATGGCGGCTATCGCGACGCGGCCGGCACCGAGCACCTGAACGTGCTGGAGCTGCAGCGGCGCATCCGCACCCTGCCCAAGCCCGTGGTGGCCATGGTGGCGGGCTATGCCATTGGCGGCGGCCACGTGCTGCACCTGGTGTGCGATCTCACCATCGCCGCGGACAACGCCCGCTTCGGCCAGACGGGGCCTAAAGTGGGCAGCTTCGACGCCGGCTACGGCGCCGGGCTCATGGCCCGCACCGTCGGCCTCAAGAAGGCCAAGGAGATCTGGTTCCTGTGCCGCCAGTACGACGCCGCGGAGGCCCTGACCATGGGGCTGGTCAACACCGTGGTGCCGCTGGCGCAGCTGGAGGCCACCACGGTGGACTGGTGCCGGCGCATGCTGGAGCTCTCGCCGACGGCGCTGCGCATGCTCAAAGCCGCCTTCAACGCCGACACCGACGGCCTCGCCGGCATCCAGGAGCTGGCCGGCAACGCCACCGGGCTCTTCTATCAGACCGACGAGGCACAGGAGGGCCGCAACGCCTTCCTGGAGAAGCGCCCGCCGGACTTCTCGCACTACCGCCGCAGACCCTGAGCATGGCCGACACACCAGGCGCAACCACCATGACCGCCCCGGCCTCGCTGCGCGAACGGACGCTGCGCTGGGTCAGCGCCGCGCGCCCAAAGACGCTGCCGCTGGCGATTACGCCCGTCATGGGCGCGCTGCTGCTGGCCCTCGCGGACACCGGCCGCCTCGCGCCCTTGACCGCGCTCGCGACCTTGCTCGCCGCCGCCGGCATCCAGATCGGCACCAACCTGCACAACGACGCGGCCGACTTCGAGCGCGGCACCGACACCGAGCATCGCCTCGGGCCGCCGCGGGCCTCGGCGCAGGGCTGGTTCACCAGCGCGCAGGTGAAGCGCGCCGCACACATCGCATTCCTCACCAGCTTCGTGCTCGGACTGCTGCTGGTGCTCCGCGGCGGCTGGCCCATCCTGCTGCTCGGGCTCGCGGCCATCGCTGCCGGCTACGCCTACACCAGCGGCCCCAGGCCCATCGCCTACGGCCCCTACGGCGAGCTCTACGTGCTCTGCTTTTTCGGCATCGCCGCGGTAGCCGGCAGCTATTACCTGCAAACGCTCACCCTCTCCGCCGGCGCCATTAGTCTGGGCATTGCACTGGGCCTGCCGGCGGCTGCGGTGCTGCTGCTCAACAACTACCGCGACTTCGACACCGACCGTGCCGCCGGCCGCCGCACCCTGTGCCATATGCTGGGCCGCCCCGCCGCGCGACGGGTCTATGCCGGGCTCGTGTTGGCGCCAATCCCGCTGCTGCTGCTGGGCGGCCTGCCGGGCTGGACCTGGCCGGTGCTGGCGGCGCTGCCGGCGGCGCTGTGGCTGATCCGGCAGCTCGCGGCCAGCGAGGGCCGCGCGCTCAACGGCCTGCTCGCCCGCACGGCGCAGTACCAGGCGTTGCTGGTGGCGCTCTACGCCCTCGGCCTGGTGCTGGGCTGGATCGCGCACCTGCTGCGCGGCTGACGGCCCGCCTTAACAGCCGAGTCCGGTGCCATTCCTCGCCAGGTCCGCCATGCCGCTACGGATCGAGCTCACCCCCTATCGCCTGCCCTTGCGGCGTCCCTGGCGCACTGCACATGGCCTGATGACCGACCGAACGGGCTGGCTCGTCCGAGCCGAAGCGGACGGACTCAGCGGCTTCGGCGACTGCGCGCCGTTGCCCGAGGCCGGCACGGAGACCGCCGGGCAGGCACAAGCGCGCCTGGCGCAGTGGCAGGCCCAAAGCGCTGCCGGCGCCGCAGCGCTGCTCGCGGCGCTGGACACGGCTGCCAGCCCGGCACCGGCGGCCGACTGCGCCGTGGAATCCGCGCTGCTGGACCTCAGCGCCCGCGACCAGGGCCTGCCGTTGCGCCGGCTGCTGAGGCCGGACGCGCTGGACCGCATCGCGATCAACGCCATGCTCGGGCCAGCCGCGACCCTGGCGACCGCCGCCGTCGAGCAGGCCATCGGCGCCGGTTTCCGCGTGCTGAAGCTCAAGGTGGGCATGGCGTCCATGGCGATAGAATTGCCCCGCATCGAGGCCGCCGCCGCGCTGCTGCCGGCCGGTGCCAGGCTGCGGCTGGACGCCAACGGCGCCTGGGACGAGGCCACTGCGGCAATGTGGATCGAGCGCCTCGCGGGTCTGCCCATCGACAGCCTCGAAGAGCCTCTGGCGGAGCCGGAAGACGGTGCGCTCGCACACCTTCAGGCGCAGACGCCCTTCGACCTGGCGCTGGATGAATCCCTCGCCCGGCACCCGGCCATTGCGCCGAGCAGCCTGCCCGTACGACGGCTGGTGCTGAAGCCGGCGGCGCTGGGCGGGCTGCGCCGCACGCTGCGCCTCGCCGGGCAGGCGCGGGCCGCCGGCCGCGAGGTGGTGGTGACGAGCCTGGTGAGCTCCGCCGCCGGACTCTGGGTCGAGGCGCAGCTCGCCGCGGCCACCGGCAGCAGCTTGGCCCATGGCCTCGCGACCGCCGACTGGTTGGCCACGGATGTCGGCGCACCACCACCGGTGGAAAACGGCATGCTGCTGCTGCCGGAGACCCCGGGCAGCGGCTGCGTGGCAACGCCATGAGCGGCGCGGAGGCATCCGACACGCCCGCTGCAACGCGGCTCGACCTGCTGCCGGGCTATGCGTGCCGCCGCTTCGGCGACCCGTCGCGGCCCCCGAGCACCCTCCTGCTGCATGGCTTCACCAGCAGCGGCGCCGACTGGGCGTCGTGGCCGGCGAACGCACCCGCGGCACTGGCACCGGACCTGCCCGGCCACGGCGCGAGCCCGGCGCCCGCAAGCGATTTCCGCAGCGAGATCCAGCGCCTGCTGGCGGCGCTGCCGACGACGATCGACCGGCTGGCAGGCTACTCCCTCGGCGGGCGCATCGCGCTGTCGCTGCTGGCCGCGGCGCCGGAGCGCTTCGGCGCGGCGACCATCATGGCCGCGCACCCGGGGCTCATCAACGCCGGCCAGCGTGAAGCCCGCCGCGCGGCGGACGCCCACTGGGTTGCGCTGCTGCGCGAGCAGGGCATCGATGCCTTCGTCGACACCTGGGAACGGCAGCCGCTGTTCGCGAGCCAGGCGGCGTTGCCGGCGCAGGTCATCGCCAAACAGCGCCGCCGACGCCTGGCCCAGCGCGCCGACGGCCTGGCCGCCAGCCTCGCCTGCTTCGGCCTCGCCGAGATGCCCGGCACCTGGGAGGCCCTGGTGCGCTGGCCGGGACGCCTGTGCTGGCTCGCCGGCGCGCGGGATGGCAAATTCGCCGCCATTGCCGAGCGCATCGCCCGGGAACGGCCGCGGACCGACGTCAGAATAATCCCCGGCGCCGGCCACAACCTGCTGCTGGAGGCACCGTGCGCCGCGCTGGCGGCGGCGCTGGAGACGGGCGGCGCGGCGCCGAGGCTGCAACCTAGAAAGAGCAGTTGACCGCTTCCAGTCGCATCGAAATGCCCGCGGTTGTTGGATGCCTCGCTAGACGAGGCACGTCACCTGCCAGGTGGGCGCCGTTACGGCCGCTCTTTCTAGGTTTAACGCAATGCCCCGCGGCGCTAAAGTCCGCAGCATGAGCGATCCCATCTTCGAGCACCGCTTCCGCGTCGCACTGCACGACACCGACGCCGCCGGCGTGCTCTTCTTCGCGCACCTGCTTCGCCACGCCCATGACGCCTACGAGGCCTGGATGGCCCAGCTCGGCTTCCCGCTGGATGCGATGCTCCGCGACGGCGGGCTGCGGCTGCCCCTGGTGCACGCCGAGGCGGACTACCGGCGGCCGCTGCGCCATGGCGATGCCGTGACTGTCCGGCTCGGCGTCGCGGGGGTCGGCGGCAGTGCCTTCACCGTGGCATACCGCTTTCTCGACGCCCAGGGCGAGCTCGCCGCCAGCGCCCGCACCGTCCACGTGGGGGTCGACGCCAACGGCCACCGGACTCTGCCGGATGCGCTGCGCCGGGCCGTGCAGCCGCCCCAAACGCGGCTGGCCTGACCGAACCGTGACCCGAGCCAGGGTTACTTGAGCTTGATACCCTCGGCCTCGAGCCGCTTCATCACCCTTGCCTCAATGGTGGGTGTCAGCGCCTGGCTCCACTGCTGGCTGAGCTGCATGGTGGCCTCGGTCAATAGCGGCATCACCGTGACGGTCTTACGCCCGAGGTCTGTATCGTAGAAGGCGATGAGGCCCTTGATCTCCGCTGGCGTGAAATGCTCCGCGTAGAGCGGGATGATCCGGCGCTTGAAGGCGCCCAGATGCTCGCTGTAGACCGAGATCACTTCCTCTTCGATGATGTCAAACGCGCGCGACGGCCAGTCCGGGTGCGCCGCCTCGAGCGCGCTCAGCATGGGCGCAGCCGTGGCTTTGCCCATCTGTTTGGCAAGATCCTCCGCGCCCGAGACGGCCAGCAATCGCTCGATATCGGCGCGCTGCGCCTGCGAGGGTTTCTGCGCCGCTGGGGCCATGGTGCAGCCCAGTGCCGCGAGTGCCACCA
>NZ_JAJDNQ010000054.1 GCF_022340605.1 Thiohalocapsa sp. | reverse complement strand
TGGGATCGGCACCAGATCGACCAGCTCGGCCTACCGCCTGTTGCCCCCTTCCACCTCAACATTCGCGGGCAGGGTGTGCTGACCAGCCCGGCATTCCGATTCCGTCATCAACTTCAACGCCGGGACGGTGTCCCGGTGATGGGCGCCAAGTGCCAGGGCACCTTGCTGACGGTCGGCGGAAAGACCTACTCGCTGTTGGACCCGATGTTCTCCCTGATCGAGGGCATGGAGCGCTACAACGCGGCGCCGCAGAGCGACATGGATGCGCGCTTCGCGGCCTGGGCCGAGTTGCAGACGCTGATCCCCGAAGACGCCATCGTGGATCAGCAATTGCGCACCATGAACATCGTGCGGGCGGACGCGCTGGCGCTGGACGTGCGCGACGGCGACGACTTCGACCCGGTGCTGCTGGCACAGGCGGAACTGGACCAAGCGGCACGTGAGCGCGGCGAAACCGCTGCCCCGCGCGATCTGCTGGCACCCGCGGCGCAGCGCGACTTTGGTGAGCGCTTCAGGCGATTGCCCGATGCACGCCGCCGCTACGCGTTGGCGGGCAACTGGTTCGTCATGGTGCCGGAACCGCTGCGGGCGGCGCTCGGTGTGGTTCGTCAGATGCAGGATGCACCGCCTGAGCTTCGCCGCGCCTTTATCGCGAACCCGCATGCCGCCATCAAGGAACAACTCGCCGACCGAATGGACCCCGAGCAACTTGAGGGGCTGTTTCAGGAAACGCCGGCATTCCTGAGTCAGCGCGTCGAGAAGCTCGGCGAGTGGCACCCCAAGCTGCATGCGTTCGTGCCGCAAGGGATGACGGCTTGGTTCCCGGCGGACGAACGGGCGCAGCCGACGGGTGGTGGCGCCGAGGATGATCACGATGGTGGCGACGCCGAGGAGCCTACGGTTGGCGTACCCACCAGCGCCGGCGTGGTCAACTTGAAGCCCGCTGAGATCTCCGACGTCGTCGCCCGCATCCGCACCGCACGTGAGGCGGGACAAGCGGCCTTCACCTGGAACGGGCAGTCGATCCCCAGTGACGAAGAAACCGAGCGGGCATTCGAGCAGATTCAGACGGAGCAGCCTGAGCGGACATCGCCGCTGGTGCCGATCATCAAGGACAACCTCGATGAAGTCGGATTCGAGGCCGTGCAACGGGTTAGGCCCGGCACGCCGGGCGGGTTGCCGCGGGTTCTCAAGAGCGAC
Organism: Thiohalocapsa sp.; assembly: GCF_022340605.1. GTDB lineage: Bacteria > Pseudomonadota > Gammaproteobacteria > Chromatiales > Chromatiaceae > Thiohalocapsa. Next base: position 18,655 of record NZ_JAJDNQ010000054.1, on the reverse strand, counting down.
CTGTACCAGCACCAGCGCGACGGCCTCGACTGGCTCCAGCAGCACTGGGTGGCTGGCTCCAGCGGCTCTCTGCTCGCCGATGACATGGGACTGGGCAAGACGGTACAGACGCTCGCGTTCCTGAGCTGGGTTGATGAGCAAACCCAGGACGCCGGCACCTCCAAGCCGCATCTCATCGTCGCGCCCACCGGGCTCCTTAAGAACTGGGAGGCGGAAGCGGAGCTGCATCTCGCCGAGCCTGGCCTTGGGGACCTGTTCCGGGCATACGGCGCGGACCTGCGCCAGCTCCGTGAGAAGTCAGGCCATGAACGGCGGCGCTATCTGCGGGATCGCGCACAATGGGTGCTCACAACCTACGAGACGCTCAGAGACAGGATCTCTCTCTTCGTCGACGTGCCCTGGCGCGTGGTCGTATTCGACGAGGCGCAGCGGATCAAGAACCCCGGCGCCCGCGTCACGGACATGGCCAAGTCACTCGATGCCGAATTGACCTTGGCGCTGACGGGCACCCCGGTCGAGAACTCGCTGACCGACCTGTGGTGCATCGTCGATGCGGCGCAACCGGGCTTGCTGGGCGCGCACAGCGAGTTCAAGTCGACCTATGCGGCGCAGGCGGACGCCGACCCGGAAGCCTTGCAACGTCTACAGGCAAAGCTGGAACGCGACACCGCGCCGCCGGTGCTGCTGCGGCGCATGAAACAGGATCACCTGAACGGGCTGCCTGAGAAGCACGTGCATCGGACGGAGCGAGAGATGCCCACGGCACAGGTGGCCGCCTATGATGCCATCGTCGCCGACGCCCAAGCATCAGCCGGCAACCCCGGCAAGGTGCTGGAAGCACTGCAAGGGCTGCGTCGCATCTCGCTGCTGCCCGACGACGTGGCGGACGCCGGCATCACAGAACAAACGGTCCAACGCTCCGCGAGACTCCAGGCGCTCGTCGACGTGCTGGACGAGGTCGCCGACAAGGGTGAGAAGGCCCTGGTATTCCTCGAATTCCTGAAGGCCCAGGAAATGCTGGTCCCCTACCTGAGACAGCGCTACCAACTGCCCCGGGACCCGCTGCGCATCCACGGTGGCACGCCTGGCGCGAAGCGCAAGAAGCACGTAGATGCATTCCAGGCATGCCCGCCGGGCGAATTCGACGTGATGATTCTCTCGCCCAAGGCCGCCGGCGTTGGCCTGACGCTTACAGCGGCGAACCATGTCGTGCATCTCTCGCGCTGGTGGAACCCTGCCGTCGAAGACCAATGCACTGATCGCGTCTACCGCATCGGCCAGACGCGAGACGTGCACGTCCATCTGCCGCTCGCGGTACATCCCCGGTTCGAGAAGCAGAGCTTCGATCTGAACCTGGACCGCCTGCTCGAACGCAAGCGGGACCTAAGCGCCAAGGTGCTGATACCACCGATAGCGTCCGACGAAGACTTGGCCGGGTTGGCGGCTGACACGCTTGGGCGTTGATCCAGGTAGACAGGAGCCGGCCCCCTGTGTCGGGAGGATTGGCGCGTCGGCCTCCAACCGCTTGGGGCAGTAGCGCCCGCGCGATTGTCGGCCACGCGCTTGATACGCAGGTGACGGAGCCAGATGTCCGCCGTTTGATTCGCGCCTGCTTGACCTCGCTGCTCAACCATGCCCGACGTGCGCCTCCCCACTTCTGTCCCGAAGCAGCCACCTGCCAGCCCGCGAGGCTTCATGCTGGAGCGCCGTGGGCTGCTGGCGCTGGGCTTTCGGCCGTTCTTCCTCGTCGCCGGGATCATAGCGGTGGTGTCCATGCTGCTCTGGCTCGGCGTGCTGTTCGGCTTGCTGACGCCGCCGCGGTACCTGGCCGGCACCAATTGGCACGCGCATGAGATGCTGTTCGGCTACACGGCCGCCGTCATTGCCGGGTTCTTGCTGACGGCGGCGCGCAATTGGAGCGGCCTGCCGACGGCGAGCGGTCCTGTGCTGGCGCTGCTGGTCGGGCTTTGGCTCGCGGCGCGGATCGCGCCTTGGCTGCACGGCCCGGCCTGGCTGATCGGGTCGCTGGACATCGCCTTCTTTCCGGCGCTCGCCCTGTCCCTGTGGCGGCCGCTGTGGCAGGGGCCGAATCCGACCAATCGTCTGTTTCTCGCCGTGTTCGGCGCCTTTACCCTCGCATCGCTGCTGGTCAACCTCGATGGCATGGGCGTCGCGTCCGGTCTCGCCCCGCGCGGCCAACGCCTGATGCTGGACTCGATCGTGGTGGTGATCCTGCTGGTCGGGGGCCGGGTCATGCCCTTCTTCACGCGCGCCGCGATCCCGGGCGCTCAACCGGTGACGCGGGCCTGGCTCGACGCGCTGACCTTCGGCGCCGCGCTGGCGATGCTCGCACTCCATCTCGTCTTTGCCGGTCATGCGCTGGCCACCCGGGCGGGCGGCGTTGCCGCGGCCAGTGCGGGCGTCCTGCTGCTCGCCCGTTTCGCCGGCTGGCATGACCGGCGTGCGTGGGGCAGGCCTATGTTGGCCGTGCTCTATCTGGGCTTCCTGTGGCTCGCGGCGGGGTTGATCCTGGACGGATTCGCCGCGTTCGCTCTGGTGCCGCAGAGCGTGGCGGTGCATGCCATCACGGCCGGTGCCATCGGGGTGATGACGCTCGGTATGATGACCCGGGTCACACTCGGTCATACCGGGCGGGAGGTGCGCGCGGGGACGCTGACGGTGGTCGCCTTCGTGCTGGTCAACGCGGCGGCGCTGCTGCGCAGTCCTGCCGTGTGGGGCGCGCCTGAGCTCTACCGGGAGTGGCTCATCCTGGCGGGCGTCTGCTGGATCGCCGCCTTTGCGCTCTTCCTCACCGTCTACGGCCCGATGCTGGTGGCGCCGCGGGTGGACGGCAAGCCGGGCTGAACCGGCGGCGCGCCCCAAGCAATCTGTCTCCTCGACGGATGCGTCCATGCGTGGCGACATCCTGGCGCCGCGTGCCCGGCGTCGAGCCGGGCACGCGGCGAGCCGGCTGGAAGCCGGCGCTCCCAGCGTGCTGCCGAGCGGGTGTTTTCCACCAGCCACGAGGCGGTTTGTGCCTGGATTCGGCGCCAAAACCCCGCGATCCATGTCTTTGAATGGAAAGCAAGACTTCATAATCTTGCCCGCGGAACATTAGAATGTTCGGATTCTGTGCATAACGCACACCAATTTTATCGCCGCCCTGGATGTCGCCATGCAAGACCCCGCCGCCCACATCGACCAAGCCAACGGCCACACGGAGGTCAAGGAGACCACCTGTTACATGTGTGCCTGTCGCTGCGGCATTCGCGTGCACCTCCGCGACGGCCAGGTGCGCTACATCGAGGGCAACCCGAACCACCCGCTGAACCACGGCGTGATCTGCGCCAAGGGCAGCTCCGGCATCATGAAGCAGGTATCGCCGGCGCGCCTCACCAAGCCGCTGCTGCGCAAGAAAGGCGCCAAGCGCGGCGAGTCGCAGTTCGAGGAGATCTCCTGGGATGCGGCGCTGGACATGCTGGCGGAGCGTCTCGGCAAGCTCCGCGCGACGGACCCGAAGAAGTTCGCGCTGTTCACCGGCCGCGATCAGATGCAGGCGCTCACCGGTATGTTCGCCAAGCAGTTCGGCACGCCGAACTACGCCGCCCACGGCGGCTTCTGCTCGGTGAACATGGCCACCGGCATGATCTACACCATCGGCGGGTCGTTCTGGGAGTTCGGCGGGCCGGACCTGGAGCGAGCCAAGCTGTTCGTGATGATCGGCACCGCCGAGGACCATCACTCCAACCCGCTGAAGATCCAGCTCAGCAAGTTCAAGCGTCGTGGCGGGCGCTTCGTGTCCATCAACCCGGTGCGCACCGGCTACTCGGCCATCGCCGACGAGTGGGTGCCCATCAAGCCCGGCACGGACGGCGCGCTGTTCCTGGCGCTGATCAACGAGATCATCAAGCTCGGCCTGTTCGACCGCGAGTTCCTGGTGCAGTACACCAATGCCGCGGAGCTGGTGATCGACGAGCCGAGCCGCGACGACCACGGCATGTTCCTGCGCGACTTGGAGGTGGAGATCGTCGAGGGCTGCACCGACCCGCAGAACAAGCTCTGGTGGGACCGTAACCGCCAGGCGCCGGTGCTCGCCCGCGGCGAGGGCGCCGACCCGCGCCTGATGGGCGCTTACGAGATGCCCGACGGCACGCCCGTGAAGCCGTCGTTCCAGTTGCTGAAGGAGCGGGTGGAGCCCTACACGGCGGATTGGGCCGAGGGCATCACCGGCATCCCGGCGGAGACCATCCGCCGGCTCGCGCACGAAATGGGCGTCACCGCCCGCGACCATAAGATCGAGCTGCCCATCCGCTGGACCGACTGCTGGGACAAGGAGCACGACACCGTCACCGGCAACCCGGTGGCCTTCCACGCCATGCGCGGGCTGGCGGCGCACTCCAACGGCTTCCAGACCATCCGCGCGCTCTCCATCCTGATGACCATCCTGGGCACCATCGACCGCCCGGGCGGCTTCCGCCATCGCGCGCCCTTCCCGAAGCCCATCCCGCCGTGCCCGAAGCCGCCGAACCACCCGGAAGCCGTGCAGCCGGAGGCGCCGCTGGAGGGCCTGCCGCTGGGCTGGCCCGCGCGGCCGGAAGACCTGTTCGTGGACGACGACGGCAAGCCGGTGCGGCTCGACAAGGCGTTCAGCTGGGAGTACCCGCTGGCGGCGCATGGGCTGATGCACAACGTCATCACCAACGCCTGGCGCGGCGACCCCTACCGCATCGACACCCTGTTCCTGTTCATGGCCAACATGGCCTGGAACTCGTCGATGAACACCAAATCGGCGCGGGAGATGCTCACCGACACGGACGAGAACGGCGAGTACAAGATTCCGTTCCTGGTGGTGGTCGATACCTACTCCTCGGAGACCGTCGCCTTCGCTGACCTGGTGCTGCCGGACACGACCTACCTGGAGCGGCACGACGTGCTGTCCATGCTCGACCGGCCCATCTCCGAGTTCGACGGCCCGGTGGATGCGGTGCGCCTGCCGGTGCTGCCGCCGAAGGGCGACTGCCGGCCGTTCCAGGACGTACTCATAGAGCTGGGCGGGCGGCTCAAGCTGCCCGCGTTCGTCAAGCAGGACGGCACGCCTAAGTACCGCAACTACCCGGACTTCATCGTCAACTACGAGACCTCGCCCGGCTCCGGCATCGGCTTCCTGGCCGGCTGGCGCGGCAAGTTCGGCGAGAAGTACCTGAAGGGCGAGCCCAATTCGCGCCAGTGGGAGCACTACGCCGCCAACGGCTGCTTCTTCCACCACGAGCTGCCGCGCAGCTACCAGTACATGCGCAACTGGAACAAGGGCTACCTGCACTGGGCGCGCGCGCACGCGCTCACCCGCTGGGCGGAGCCCATCACACTGCACATCTACTCCGAGGTGTTGCAGCGCTTCCGCGCCGCGGCCCAGGGCAAGTGGCCCGGTCGCCAGCCGCCGGATCACCTGCGCGAGCGCATCGAGACCTACTTCGACCCGCTGCCGTTCTGGTACGAGCCGCTGGAGGCTCAGCTCGTTGATCGCAACCGCTATCCGCTGACGGCGCTGACCCAGCGGCCCATGGCCATGTACCACAGCTGGGACAGCCAGAACGCGTGGCTGCGGCAAATCCACAGCCACAACTACCTGTTCGTGAACCCGAAGCTGGCCATCGCCCAAGACATCGAGGACGGCGACTGGATCTGGGTCGAGTCCCACCTGGGCCGGGTCAAGTGCATGTGCCGCTACTCCGAGGCCGTCGAGCCCGGCACCGTCTGGACCTGGAACGCCATCGGCAAGGCCGCCGGCGCCTGGGGCCTGGCGCCGAACGCGGACGAGTCCAGGAAGGGCTTCCTGCTGAACCACCTCATCGGCGAGGAACTGCCCAACGAAGGCGACGGCAATCACTTCTCGAACTCCGATCCCATCACCGGCCAGGCCGCCTGGTTCGATCTGCGCGTGCGCATCTACAAGGCGGAAGGCCCGGCGGAGCGGCAGGTGACCGAGCCCCAGTTCCCGCCCATGAAGGCGCTGCCCGGGCAGGCGGTGCGGTCGCGGACGCGGTGGCAGGCGTATGTGGCGGGGATGTTTGGACGGAAGTAATCGGGAAAAGTGCAGAAAGTGCAAAGTGCAAGAGTGCAGATCCAGCAGCGCGTTCGGCACTGTGCCTGGCCGCGGTGAGCGTCAATGCGATGGGCCCAGATCCACCACGAGGTATCCAGCGTTTCGAGGACGTGATCGGCTGGCGCAAGGCTCGTCAATTTATGGTGCCTTCGATCTCGGCTACATCGATCGGCCAGTGTTTCAACAGCTGGTTTCCGATTGCAGCGAAATCGGCCGAATCATCGCGAAGTTGCGCAGCCGCATCGACGTGCCCGGCCCGTGAAAGTGGCAACAGCTCGCTGCGCGCCACGGCAATGGGACTGGCACTCCTGCACTTTTGCACGCTTGCACGCTTGCACGCTTGCACTTGTACCAAGTCACGCGACGCATAACGCCTAATCGTCACAGGTAGTTCGATGACCCAACTCGCCCTAGTAATCGATCTGAACGTCTGCGTCGGCTGTCACGCCTGCGTAACGTCCTGCAAGCAGTGGAACACCTCCGGGTGGGCCGGGCCCATGGTGGACGAGAACCCCTATGGCGCCGATCCCACCGGCACCTTCTTCAACCGGGTGCAGACGTTCGAGGTGGGCAGCTATCCGAACACCGAGACGGTGCACTTCCCGAAGTCGTGCCTGCATTGCGAAGAGCCGCCCTGCGTGCCGGTGTGCCCCACCGGGGCCAGCTACAAGCGCGAGGACAATGGCGTCGTGCTGGTGGACTACGACAAGTGCATCGGCTGCAAGTATTGCTCTTGGGCCTGCCCCTACGGCGTGCGCGAGCTCGACGAGCAGCAGAAGGTAATGAAGAAGTGCACGCTGTGCATCGACCGCATCACCGATCAGTCCCTGTCGGAGCGTGAACGCAAGCCGGCCTGCGTGCTCGCCTGCCCCACCAGCGCGCGGCTGTTCGGCGACGTGCACGATCCGGACTCGGAGGTCTCGCTCGCCATTCGCGAGCGCGGCGGCTATGCGCTGATGCCCGAATGGGGCACGAAGCCCTCGAACCACTACCTGCCGCGGCAGAAGACGCGCATGCACATCAGCGAGGAAGAGCTGCAGCGCGCCGACAACCCGCTCACCAAGGAAGACATCACTGTTTATACGGGTGAGGAGACGCTGGATGACGTCACTTGGTAAGGGCCAAAGGGCCAAAGGGCCAAGAAGGGCTAAGCGCTGAGCGCCAAGGAGGCTGTGTCGCGCGGCCCTGGGCCCTCGGCGCTGGTGCCGTTACAGCGCTGATCTCGTACTGAGCACCGGAAAACATTGCAAGCCATAAACGAAACCGGACCCCCCTATGCATCCAGCCTTCTCCGTTATCTTCCTGACCACGCTCATCGGCGCCGGTCAGGGTCTGTTCCTGGCCCTGTTCACGGGGCAGTTGTACGCCAGCATTAAGCTTATTGCGCCGCAGACAGCGAGCTTCTATGCGGTGGGCAGTGCGCTGGCGCTGCTGCTGCTGGTCGCAGGGCTGGCGGCCTCGTTCTTCCACCTCGGCCGGCCGGAGCGTGCCTGGCGGGCGGCGTCCAAGTGGCGCACCTCGTGGCTGTCGCGGGAGGTCATCGTGCTGCCCGTGATGATGGGGGTGGTGTTCCTGTACGGGCTGTTCCATTTGCTTGGCTTGACCCAGCCCTGGTTCGTGGCCGGTGATGGCGCGCTGCCCATCGATGCCACCATGGTGCTGGGCTTCATCGGCGTCGCGGTCGCCTTCGCGCTCTATGTGTGCACTGCCATGATCTACGCCAGCGTCAAGTTCCTGGAGGAGTGGCACTCACCCTACACGGTGGGCAACTTCGTGTTCCTGGGCATGGCCTCCGGGTTCATGCTGACGGCGGCGTTTTCCGCCTACTTCGGCAACCATCTGGTGGGCTTCTACGGCACCTGGGCCGTGATCCTGACGCTGCTGGGCCTCGCCACGCGCATCGCCTCGCTGCTGCGCAACGGGTCGCTCAAGCACAAGAGCACCCTGCAGACGGCCATTGGCGTGCGCCACCGCAAGATCGTGCAGAAGTCCCAGGGCTTCACCGGGGGCTCCTTCAATACCCGCGAGTTCTTCCACCACCAGAACCCCGAGACGTTGAAGCTGGTGCGCATCGCCTTTCTGGTGCTGGTGTTCCCGGTGCCGCTGGTGCTGATCGGGATCGCCTATGCGCTGCAGTCTCCGACCCTGCCAATCGTCGCCTTCGTGGTCCAGTATGTTGGCCTGGTGGCCGAGCGCTGGTACTTCTTCGCCGAGGCGCAGCACCCGCAGAATCTGTACTACCAGAGCGTGGCCTGATTCCGGACTCAGCAGGGCGAAGTGCCGAGTGGGGAGTGCGGGAGGGCGTTGATCATAACGTCCGCCACCTTACGATGTATGCTCGGGGACGCGGAGCTACGCTCTTGACCGCGGTTGCGTGGCCCCCGAGGATCACCACCTCGCGGCTGCGGGACTCGGCCACCGACGGGTCCCGAAAGGCTTTGGCCTGGTGCTCGAAGTAGCCCGGGGCGTTGCCTTGGTCCGCCGGCCGGTGATCGTCGGTCAGCACCCGCCCGTCCATGTCGCGGCCGATGGGCAGCCCGAACAGCGCCAGCGCCAGCGCCGTCGGCGTCACGTCCAGCAGGTTGGCACCGTAGACCAGCGCATCCCGGCGGATGCCGGGGCCGCAGGCGGCGAAGATGCCGAAGGCGCGGTGCTCGGCGGCGGGCCCCGCCGGCTCGTTGGGCAGCGCCTTCGGGCGCAGGTGGTCCGGGTGGAAGCCGTGGTCGCTGACCAGCATCACCGTGGCCTCGGGGCCCGCCAGCTCCAGCAGGCGCCCGAGCAGCATGTCATGGAACAGGTAACCCGCATTGACCACGTTGTTGTAGAGGGCGTAGTCGGCCTTATCGACCCAGCCCAGCCGCGGCGGGTGATAGCGCAGGAAGCCGTGGCCGAAGTGGTCGATGCCGTCGAAGTAGACCGCTGCCGGGTCCCAGTCCGGCTGCCGCGCCATCAGGTGGGTGGCCGCGGCCTGCACGCTGGCGCACTCGGCGATGATCTTGGCCACGCTCCCGAGGCGCTTGTCCTTGTGCTGGTCGATCTCGGGCGCCTTGGGCACGAACAGCCGCAGCAGGTCGCCGTCGAGCTCGTGGGGATGCACCCGCAGCGCCGCCAGCTCCTCGGCCAGCTCGGCCAGCTCGGCCAGCTCGGCCAGCTCGGCCAGCTCGGGCAGGTGCACGGTGCCGGGGCGCAACTGCGCGGGGAGAGCGTTCCGGTGCTCGCCTTCCCGACCCACGATCGGGCCGTTGGCGGACCCAGGTGAAGCGGTAGGTCGAGTTAGCGACAGCGTAACCCGACGACCAGAGCTAGTCGCACTGACGGTGATGGACGCGCCCGGGGTGTCCTCGTAATAGGCCCGCAGGATGCTGAAGCCGGAGCCGACGGGCGTGCCCGAGATGTTCATCTCGCCCCAGCCATAGTGGGTGTCGGCGCCGCTGGTGAACGTGAAGCCGAAGAAAGGACCGCGCCACGCGTCTCCGTAGCGGCCGCCGCGGAGACGGCACCGCGCGTCGTACTCAAAGGCCGCGGTGTAAAACAGGCTTTACGCCTGCATCGCGCACATCGATGTCGCAAGTCCGTGCTCTAACCCCGAATCGCAGCAGACGAAGGTCGATACGTCTGCCGCCGGATCTGCGGTCGGCGCAAGCCGGGCGCGCAGTGCTGCGTCGGTGCTCATCGATACCGTGATGGTCCAAGTCGTTGTTGCCCCGGCAGGCAGGCGTTAAGGCAGCCTGTTGGGAGAGTCTGAGCAGAAAGGCGATTGCGGGCAGGGGGCAGGCGATTAGGGACGGGTGACTAGTGCAGCGTTTCACCCAACTTTGCTTTCGTTGTCGTTGTCGTTGTCGTTGTCGTGCGGAGATTCGATTGCGGCAACGACAACGACATCGAGGGGGGAGGTCTCGGAATTTGCGCAGCGAAACACCAGGGGCCGGGGAGGGCGCAGGACAGTATTGCCGCGGCGCCCACCGCAGGCAACCGGCGGTTAGTTGAGGCCGCAGACGCCGCCGGCACAGCAGCCGCCGGTGCTGCATGCGGGTGCGGTGCCGCTGCCGAGACTGTTGCTGGCAATGACGTTGCCGCCGGTGGCGAGGCGTTGCACCGGGGCTTCCGGGGGGGTATCGCCGCAGTCCAGGTTGGCGCGATCGCAGAGCTCGCCCCAGGTGGCGAGCTTTTCGCTCATGCGGTGGCTGACCTCGACCACGCGGCCGTTGGCATCACAGCGATAATCGTAGGTGGGCATCGGGCTGCTCCTATATCGATGTTTTCTAATATGCGCGGATTATAGCCAAGACCCTGTGCGGTCGTGCAATATCCGTCGCGGGCAGACGTTTCGTGTGCGCCGGCGTCCGCGGTGCCCGGGGCGCCGGGGCGGCGATGCTTTCTGCTCGGGGGTGTACAAATTGTTTGCATGGGTAAAAAGCAAGCTCAATGGTCCGGCGGATGGCTTATGCTGTCAGGTGGTGCCTTGGCAGGCTGAAGCTCGCGGCATCGGGCCGAGCATCACACGCGGGGCGTAGCCGGTCGGGGCGCGATGACGGGGTCGGGAGGCACCGCGCAGGCAAACGACGGAGAGCGAGGCAGCACGCCTATGACGGACTTTGCAATCACGCTCTATGTGACCGGGAGCAGCATCGCGGGTGCTCAGGCGGTGGCCAACATCCGGGCGATCTGCGACGCGGCGCTACCCGACGGGTATCGGCTCAAGGTGATCGATGTGCTCGGTGATCCGCAGGCAGCCGATGACGCGCACATCGTCGCCACCCCCACCTTGATCCGTACCGCCCCGCCGCCGCAGCGGCGGGTGATCGGTGATCTGTCCGACTTTGTGAAGGTCAGGTCGATCCTGGACCTGGCGCCTCCGACCACGTCGGAGTCGGCCCCGTAATGAAGGCCCCCTCACGTGCTACGCTGTTGCAGGGGGCGTCCATGCACGTCGAGGGCCCGCGCCGGAGTGTGTCGTCCGGTCAACTCTCGGACCAACCGGGCGCCATGGCCACCGCGCTGGCGGCGGCCATGGGGGCGTCGGACCGCGCGCTGCTATTCGATGTTCTGTTCGCCGCGATGGGCTCCGCGGTCGCGGTGCTGGATGCCGACGGCAGGATCGTCGCCTGGAACGGCTCGGCGGAGCAGGTCTTCGGTTATCCCCGCGAGCAGGCGCTCGGCCAGGATCTGTTCGTGCTGCTGTTCCGGCCCGAGCTCGCGACGTCGGCACGGCCGCTGCCGGATGAAGCCTTCACCGAGGGCGGACAGGCGCGGTCGCACGAATGCAAGGCCCTGCATCGGGACGGCAGCGAGGTGCCCATCGAATTGACCATCACGCCGGCGGCCTCCGGCGCCGGTGCCGCGCGCATCTTCCTCGCCCGCGATCTGACCCGCGAGAAGGAGTTCGTGGAGATGTTCACGGTCAGTGAGGCGAACTTCTACAACGTCGTGCAGCGCAACCGTTCGGGCATTTTGGTGCTCGATGCCGAGGGGGTCGTGCGGTTCGCGAACCCCGTGGCCGAGCAGTTGCTGGCCCGGCACGATGAAGATCTCTGGGGCAAGGAGCTCGGCATCCCGACCATGGATCACTATGTGGAGGTCAACATTCTGCGCGACGACGGCAGCCAGGGCATGGCCGAGATGACCGCTGCCGAGACCCTCTGGCAGGGGCAGACCGCTTACCTGGTGATGGTGCACGACATTACCGAGCGCAAGCGGGCTGAGGAACAGGTGCGCCACCTGGCCTATCACGACGCGTTGACGGGCCTGCCGAACCGGGTGCTGTTCCACGAGCGCCTCGCCGGCGCGCTGCGCCGGCGCCGGCGCAACCGCAACATGGTCGGCCTGTTGTTCATCGATCTGAACGGCTTCAAGGAGGTCAACGACACCTTCGGCCATGCGGCCGGCGACCTGCTGCTCCAGACCATCGGCACCCGGCTCACGGCCTGTCTGCGCGAGATGGACGCGGTGGCCCGCATGGGCGGCGACGAGTTCACCATCATCCTGGAGCAGATCCGCGAGCCCGAGGACGTCGAGCGGATCGCGGACAAGATCCTGCGCGTGCTCGGCGAGACGGTGATGCTGGAGCAGGTGCCGCTCAGCATCAGCGCGAGCATCGGTTACGCGGTCGCGCCACGCGACGGCGAAGACGCGGAGATGCTGGTGCGGCGCGCGGACGATGCGATGTACGCCGCAAAGACGGACCCGGGGACGCACATCGTTGCCTACTCGCCGGATATCTACCGCCTCAAGCCGGGGCGTGCGCAGTTGGAGCGCTCGCTGCGTGGGGCGCTGTTCCGCCAAGAGATGGCGCTGCACTACCAGCCACAGCACCGCTTGGCGGACGGCGGCCTGGTGGGCCTGGAGGCGCTGCTGCGCTGGCGCCATCCCAAGCTTGGCAGCATTGCACCGGCGCACTTCATTCCGGTGTTGGAAGACACCGGGCTGATCCTCGACGTGGGCCGCTGGGTGATCCAGCGCGCCTGCGCTCAACTCGCCGAATGGCGTGCGCACGGGCTCCCCATCGTCCCGGTGGCGGTCAATGTCTCGCCGCGGCAGCTCGCCGACCGCGGCTTCAACGAGATCGTGCTGGGTGCCCTGCAGGAGCATGGCCTGCCGTCGAGCCTGCTCCGCGTCGAGTTGGCGGAGTCCGCGGTGATGGACGACATGGACAGCGCCTCGCGCGCACTCGGGCGTTTGGACCAGGCCGGCGTGGCCTTGGTGCTGGACGACTTCGGCACCGGCTATTCCGCGCTCGGCATGCTGCGTCGGCTGCCGTTCTCGGGGGTGAAGATCGACCACAGCCTGATCACGGCCATGGCGGACAACAAGGAAGACGAGATGCTGGTGGCCGGCCTGGTAGCCATGTTGCACGGCGTGAACAAGACGGTGATCGGCGAGGGGGTCGAGACGCACCGGCAGCTCGAAAAGCTCCGCGCCTGCGGCTGTGATGCGATGCAGGGCTGGTTGTGCGGGCCGGCGGCGGACGTGGACGACACGACGGCACTGCTCGGCGGGCCGGACGCGAGCAGGTTGTGTGAGGCCTTGCGGCGCAGACCCTGACCGACGCCGCGGGCGAGTTGTAACGAAGCCAGGCGCCGCGCGGGGCGTGCCATGGCGGCCGTAGCGGCGCTCACCCAGCAGGTGACGTGCAGCGTCTAGCGCGAATCCAACAACCGCGGGCATTTCGATGCGATTGGAAGCGGTCAACTGCTCTTTCTAGGATTATTGCTCGCCAACCGCCGGTGCCGCGTTCTCATGCCGTTTCGCGGCGCCGCCCATCGCCCACAGCCGCCCGCGCAGCGCGATGGCCGGTGTATAGCCGACGGCGCCGAAGCGGATCTTGCCGGCGGCGTCCAGGACGAAGCTCGCGGGCACCGCGGGCACGCCCCAGGCGCTGGCAATTTCGCCATAGGGGTCGGGGATGGCGTCGAAGCCGAGCCCCTTCTCGCGCAGGTAATCCACCACTTCCTGCCTGCCGCCGGATTGCATGGCGACGGTGACGACCTGATAGTCTCGGCTCAGCGCATCGATGCCGCCCTCTTCGAGCTTGCAGGTGGGACACCAGGTGGCCCAGAAGTGCACCAGCGTCGGTGCCCCGCGCAGGCCAGCGAGGTCGAGGTGCTTGCCAAGGGCCGTCTCGCCTGCCAGCGGCGGCGCGCTGCCGGATGCGAGCGGGCGCGACTTGTACCACTGAACGCCGAGGAAGATGACCAGAACGATGGCCAGGTTCACCAGCAGCCCGCGCCAGCGGCGACGTTGCGGCTTGCGGGCTCGTGGCGCGGTTGGGGGCTGCATGGGATTGCTCCGTGGTGGCGTGGGAAGGCGGTTGCGTGGGTTTACAGCGGTGTCGTTGCTGGTGGGGGGCGCCCCCGCGGGCTTCGCGGCGGACACCTCAGAGGATGTGTTCGATCTCGGCAACCTGAGCGTCGGAATCACCGAGGAGCTCTCCCACATCGAGATGCCCCACGGAGGCGGGACCATTCCCGTGCTGCGCTACCAGGATCCGGCCCACCGCATCGAGTCGCCCTACGACAGGACGGCCCGCCCGTGTCCGCCCTACTGCGTCCAGCCAATGCGGATCGCACCCGGCGTGGAGACCATCGGCGAGCTGGAGGTGCTGGACTACATGCGGCGCATCGCCAGCGGTGACAGCCAGGTCTTGCTCATCGACTCCCGCACCGCGGATTGGGTGGCGCACGGCACCATCCCCGGCGCGGTCAATATCCCGTACGACCGGCTCGACCCGGCCCATGCGTCGCCGCAAACGCTCGCCGAGTTGCTGCAACTGGAGTTTGGCGCGGCCAGCGCCGACGGGCTCTGGAACTTCGAAGGCGCCAAGACGCTGGTGCTGTTCTGCAACGGCGCCTGGTGCGGTCAGTCGCCCACCAGCATCAAGGCGCTGCTGGGGCTGGGCTATCCGGCGCATCGCATCAAGTGGTACCGGGGTGGCATGCAGGCCTGGGAGTCGCTTGGACTGACGACGGTGAAGCCCGGGCGCGAATGACCTTCGGGGCACTTCGAAAAATTCGAGCTGCCCTTCAGTCCGCGACCTCGATGCGCACCGGCATCCAGCGATTCACCATTCGACTCAGCCGGCCCGAGTCGCGCCACTGCTGCACGACGCGGTCGATGTCGGAGAGCAGGCGCTGATCCTCCGCGCGCACCGTCCAGGCGGCGCGTGCTTGGCTCAGGGGCTGAAACATGCCCAACAGCTGTTCCTCGGCGGCGTCGGTTGCGACGGCCCAGATGGTGGGCGCGTCGTGTATGAAAAGGTCTATATCGCCCTGGCGCAGTGCGGCGATGCCGTCGATGACGTCGGCGAAGGGCACCTGCTGCGCCGTGGGCATGCGGCTCTGCACGAAGCGCGCGCCGGCCGTGCCCTGCTGGTAGCCGACCCTCGCCGACGTGGTGATGATGTCCACGGATCGCCGGAAGCGGCCGATGTCCGCTGCGCGGATCAGCGCCATCTGGCCCGACTGGAACAGTGCGGCACTGGCGGCGAGGCCCAGGGCGTCGAGGTCCGTCTGCGGCAACGTGGAAATCATCAGGTCGATACGTCCGCCGCGCAGTGCATTCGCCAGCCGCGCCTCCGGCATCTCCTGCACCTGGAGCTCCTGGTCCAGCGCCTCGGCCAGCGCTTGGGCGAGCTCGACGGCAAGCCCGCGCAGCACGCCTTGGTCGAAGAACGCGAGCGGCGGGCCGCTGGCGCTGACACCCAGGCGCAGCGACGGACGCTCCGGCGCCGCCGCCGCGCCGGGCAGCAGCAGCCAGAGCAGGCAGGCGCCGAACACGGCGCCCCGGACCCCAAGGCATCGACGCCGCCGCGTCCGGCGGGCGCCATGGGGTGCGGCGGCTGGTGTGGCGCCCATGCCGGCGGTGTCGCTGGGGCGGGACTGGGTCAATCCTCCGGCAGCACCGGCGTGGTGGCGCCCTGTTCGCGGTCGGGGATGGTGGTGAACCAGTCGAGCTTTTCGCGCAGGGTCACCACCTCGCCGACGATGATCAGCGTGGGCGGCTCCGGCGGGTCTTCCTCGATCCGCGACAGAATGGTGGCGAGCGTGCCTGCGTAGACCTTCTGCATATGGGTGGTGCCCTGCTGCACCAGGGCCACCGGCATGTCCGGCGAGACGCCGTGCGCAATGAGCTGGTCGACGATGACCGGCAGCCCCACCAGGCCCATGTAGAAGACGATGGTCTGGTTCGGCTGGGCGAGCTGCGCCCAGTTGAGGTTGATCGTGTTGTCTTTGAGGTGCCCGGTGACGAAAGTGACGGACTGGGCGAAGTCGCGGTGAGTCAGCGGAATGCCGGCGTAGCAGGCGCAGCCGTTGGCGGCGGTGATGCCGGGCACCACCTGGAAGGGCACGCCCTCGGCAGCCAGGGTGTCGATCTCCTCGCCGCCGCGCCCGAAGATGAACGGGTCGCCACCCTTCAGGCGCAGTACCCGGTGGCCTTGCTTGGCGAGTCGGGCCATGAGCTTGTTGATCTCCTCCTGGCGCATGGTGTGCTTGTTGCGCTCTTTGCCCACGTAGATGTGCTCGGCGTCGCGGCGCACCATGTCGATGATGGGCTTGGCCACCAGGCGGTCGTAGACCACCACGTCCGCCTGCTGCATCAGCCGCAGCGCGCGGAAGGTGAGCAGGTCGGGGTCGCCCGGTCCCGCGCCCACCAGGTAGACTTCACCGAGCGCGCTCGGGTTGTCGCCGGCGGCGAGCTCGCGCTCCATGGCGGCATCCGCCTCCTGCATCTGCCCCGAGAAGACGCGCTCGGCGACGCCGCCCTGCAGCACGTGGTCCCAGAAGCGGCGGCGGTCACGCTGGTGCTCGAAGCGCGCCTTGACCCGGTCGCGGTAGCGTGCGCAGAGCTCCGCGAGCCTCCCGTAGCCCGCAGGCACCAGGGACTCCAGCCGCGCGCGGATCATGCGCGCCAGCACCGGCGAGGCGGTGCCGGTGGACACCGCCACCACCACCGGCGAGCGGTCGATCACCGACGGCATGATGAAGTTGCAGTCCTCGGGCTGGTCGGCGACATTCACGGGCACCTTGGCGGCCTTGGCCAGCGCGGCGATGTGGCGGTTGACCTGGCGGTCGTCGGTGGCGGCGACGGCTAGGCGCACGTCCAGCAGATCCTCGTCCTCGAACCGGCGCTGCACCCAGTTGATGTCCATATCCTCGTCGACCCGACGCGCCAGCTCCGGCACCAACGCCGGCGACACCAGGCGCACCCGGGCGCCGGCGCGGCGGAGATTGTCCAGCTTGCGCAGGGCGATGGGGCCACCGCCGACGACGAGGCAGGGTTCGTGCTTGATGTCGAGGAAGATCGGGAGTAAGTCCATCGTCGGCTGGTAATGGTGCTCGGATTGTGGTTGGTTGGATAAAGGTGGGTGCTCGGCTGCCGGTCTCCAGCGGCCGGGGGCCCATGCTCGGCCGCCGCACGTAGGGGCGCATTGCCCGAAAGCGCTGGCGCGGCGGACCCGGGACGGCGCGGCGGACGTGTCCGTGGGGCGCTACGACAGGAGCGCCGCCTGCGCATTGCCGTGTTCGTCAAGATTCTTTAATATACTGAAATACTTGGACAAAGGGTAGGTGCTTTCGTGGTCAACGAGATCGATTCTGAATCCCTGCAAGCGCGCCTCGCCGCCGGCGAGGACCTGCTGCTGGTGGACATCCGCACCGCCGCGGAAGTCGCCCAGGGCGCGATCCCCAACGCCAAGCACATCCCGATGCACCTGTTACCGCTGCGCGCGGATGAGCTGCCCAAAGACCAGGACTTCATCTTGTACTGCCGCAGCGGCGCACGCTCCTACCACGCGTGCCAGTACCTGGCCCAGCAAGGGTACGACAAAGCCCTGAACCTGCGTGGGGGAATAATCGCCTGGGCGCGGCACGGCTACGCCATCGGGCATCTGGAGGGCATCTGACGGCGCTGCGCAAGCGGTCGGCCGTGCTGGTGTAGACCGGCTCGGCTGTTGCGTCGGCGGCACTACCCGGCAGATTCTGCGGAAGTTGCGTCAGGCCCTGTTTTTGCCTAATAATCAGAATCTTTGCTGTTGCTGAAATACTAAATCGGCAACCCTCACCCGACCCGACTGCGGAGGTAGACAACAATGGCGGAATTCGATCAGGAACTGGATGCCAGCGGCCTCAACTGCCCGCTGCCCATCCTGCGCGCGAAGAAGACCCTCAACGGCATGGAGGCGGGTCAGATCCTGCACGTGATCGCCACCGACCCCGGGTCCGTCAAGGACTTCGACGCGTTCGCCAAGCAGACCGGCAACGAGCTGATGGAATCCAAAGAGGAAGGTGGCAAGTTCCACTTCCTGATCAAGAAGTCCTGACCCACCCTGCCTGAGAGGGCCCCCGCCGGGCTTCCACAGCCCTGACGGGTGCCACTGTCAACCGGGCGCTCCGCACGCTGAGCGCTCCAAACCCAAATACGACGCCGGGCTCCACTGGGGGTCCGCTTGGAGGACATGATGGACGAGAAGAAGCTGGCGATCATCGCCACCAAGGGTTCCCTCGACTGGGCCTATCCCCCCTTCATCCTCGCGTCCACGGCCGCGGCCCTGGGCTACGAGACGCAGATCTTCTTCACCTTCTACGGCCTTCAGCTGCTGAAGAAGAAGCTGACCCTGGAAGTGACTCCGCTCGGCAACCCGGGCATGCCGATGCCCATGGGCATGGACAAGTGGTTCCCTGTGCTCGGTCTCGCGCTGCCCGGGATGCAGGGCATGATGACGGCGATGATGAAGCAGAAGATGAAGTCCAAGGGCGTCGCCAGCGTCGACGAGCTGCGCGATCTTTGCCAGGAGGCCGACGTCAAGCTCATCGCCTGTCAGATGACCGTGGACCTGTTCGACATGGATACCTCGGCGTTCATCGACGGCGTTGAGTACGCCGGCGCAGCCGCCTTCTTCGAATTCGCCGGCGAAAGCGACATCTGCCTCTATATCTGAGCATCCGCTCGCCGCGCCCTGATCTGCCGATGCCGCCGGTTTTCCGCGGCATCAGCTGCTGATCACAGAGGGGCCGGGCGCCAAGGGCCGGCGGCAGCTCGCCGACCCTTGGCGCCCGG
>NZ_JAJDNQ010000053.1 GCF_022340605.1 Thiohalocapsa sp. | reverse complement strand
CGGTCCGTGAAGGCCACCTTGCGGATGTACACCGAGCCCAGGCGAAAGCCCCATTTCTCCGACAGCGGCGAGACCGTGGCGCGCACCTTGCGGCTGAGCTGGTGGCGATCCTCCAGCAGCTTGTCCATCTCCAGGTTGCTCAGGGTCGATATGGTCGCGCTGGCGACGTTGGCCTCCAACGAGCCCTCCGGGTCGGCGTTGTTGAACAAGTAGGCCACCGGGTCGCTCACCTGCATCTCGTACCAGACGCCGACGCTCATGGGCGTGCCTTCCTCGGAGTTGACCATCTGGTTGCGCAGGTAGCGCTGGCGTAGCCGCATGTTCACCGCCTGGCGGGTGCCCATCAGCGGCACCAGGATCGCCTTCGGGCCGAAATGCACCAGCGGGAACTGCATGCCCGGCTCGCGCAGGACACCCATCACCTTGCCGAGGAAGGTGTAGACCACCGCCTCCTGCTCGTTGACGATGGTGTAGAGGCTGAGCAGCCGCGCGAGGCCGAGCAGGATCGGGATGGCCAGCAGCCCGGCGAAGAAGGCGGGGATCATGGCGACTGGATCATTGAGCATGACGGCCTCCGTCGGTGCTGGGTGCGGCCGCCGAGGTCGTCGCCGTCATCTGCACGATGCGCCGCGCGCGCGCCAGCAGCGGGATGCGCATGTTGCGGATATAGGCGATCAGCGCCGCCGAGCCGCCCTGGCCCTTGATGCCCTTCAGGGTGTCGGCCAGCTCGCGCAGCGGGGCGACCTCCGCCTGGGCGTTGTTGCGGGCGATCTCCACCGCGCGCTTGCTCATGGTGATCTGCTGCTCGGCGTCGGCGCGTGCGGTGCTGATGTCCGCGGCCACCTGGTTGCGGGTGCTGTTGATGGCGGACAGCGCCCGGTCCACCGCCGGTGGTGGGTCGATCTGGGTGATCAGCGCCGCGTCCAGCTCGATGCCGTAGCGCGCGCCGGTGGCCTTGCACTGCTGCTCCATGTAGTCGTTGAGCAGCGGCAGGTTCTTGCGGAGATCATTGATGGACACACCCTCGGAGAGCTCCGCGGCCAGCTCCGCGCCGCCCGCGGTGAGCTCGCCGCCGTCCACCAGGCTCTGGCCCTTGGGGTCCACGAAGTTGGCCACCCGCTCGCGCAGCACCGAGACGAAGTAGCCCATCACGTGCTCCAGCGGGCTGTCTACGCCGAAGCAGTACGCGTAGAAGTTGCTCTGCGCCACCCGCCAGCGCAGCTGGCCATCGATGCCGGTGGTCAGGTTGTCCTTGGTGACCGCCTCGATCGTGCGCTGCTGCTTGGTGGGGTCCCAGGTGATGTCGATGGAGCGGGTGGCGATGTCTTGCACCACCGGCTTTTGCCAGGGCCACTTGAAGTGCCAGCCGGGGCCTAAGATCTGGAGCAGCGGATAGCGGTAGCGCTTGCGCTCGTCGTCGTTGAGACCGGGGTCGTCGACGAACTGCCTGCCCAGCCGTTGGGCGCGGCCCATGGTGACCAGCACCGCGCGCTCGTTGGGCTTGACGACGAACCAGGCACGGCTCAGTACCGTGATGCCGAAGTACAGGATCAGGCCGGCGAGAAAGGCCAGGACGGTCATGGCTTGCTCCGTTGCGTGTCCGGAACGCGCGATGGTAACGCGAAATCTCCGGACGAACCGTCACCCTTTGGCGTCGGGGCGTCGGTAGCGCCTTCGCTTGTGTGGACGGGAGCCGCCGCCTCGGTGGCGGGTCGATCAGTCGGCGTGGATGGGATTACGGCGCGAAGGTGGTGGTGGCGCCCCGTAGGTCAGGCTGAGGGGCTAAGCCCGACGCGTTGCTCGGTTTAACCGCGGGAACATCGGGGCTTCTGTGCCGGAGCCACCTGGTGCACTCATGCGGAAGTATGGAGGGGACTCTCGAGGCCGCCCGCTGGGCTGATCGGTGTCGCCCTGGAGGGCGACACTCCGGCCGGCGCTCTGGCCGACACGCGCTCGCGCCGGACAGCGAACGAAATCGATTATTCCAAGGCCGTGTCCCAGGACGCTCAGGCCCGCACGTGGCGTGCGTTCACGTACTCGATGGCCGCACCATGGCGGCCGTGGCGGATGCGGCTGACGCCGGCATAGTCGATGCCGATGCGATACCAGGCGGCATCGGCGGCGCCGAGCACGTGCCCGAGCACGGCCCGCGTCACGCCGGCGTGGCAGACGATGAGCAGGTGCCGGCCCGGCCAGTGCGACAATTGGCGCTCGTAGGCGCGGGCGATGCGCTCGCGGAAGGCGGCCAACGCCTCGCCCCCGGGCGGCCGGTGTGCCGCCGGGTCCGCGCGAAAGGCGTGGAAGGCTTCCGGCTCGGTGGCGGCCACCTCGGACGGGCGCCGACCCTCCCAGGCGCCCATGCCGATCTCGCGCAGCTCCGGCTCCACCGCCAGCGGCAGGTCGAGTCGCCCGGCCAGCTCCACCGCGAAGGCGCGGCAGCGCGCCATTGGTGAGCTTACGACCTGCTGCCAGGGCGGCTCCTCACCCGTCGTGGCGACCACGGCCGCGCGCATCTGCGCCCAGCCGGTCTCGCTCAGCGGGTGGTCGCAGCCGTTGCCGCGGATCATGCGCCCGCCGATGGGCTCGCCGTGGCGGATCAGGTCGATGACGGTGTGTGACATTGGAAGGTAGTTGGTGAATCCGCCGTTTCGGGCAGGATCGGCGAGTTGGAGCTTGAGTGCGAAGTGGGGGTGCGAGGGGGCCGGCGTATGTTAGGGCGCGGCAAGGTTGGCGGATTTTGCCGCGTGAATCCAGCCTTATGCGTCCGCGGTCCGAGATTCGGGACCTTGGCCTCCGCCGTGGCGATGTCCCCAATGGCCAAAGACCCGTGCTTCCGCGACAATCCGCAGATCGAAAACACAGGACTCGCGCGATGCGAAAGCAGAAGCTCTACCCCGGCCTCGACGAGGACAGCTACGGCGGCATGACGCCCACCGGGCGCATCGTGCGCGATGCGCAGGTGTTCGGGCTGATCGCGGAAGACGAGACCTGCGCCGGCTGGTCCCTGGCGGCGATCCAGGACCTTTACGATAGGGTCACCGACGCCTGGCGCCCCTACGGCCAGATGGTGTCGAATCTGCCCGAGGACCTGCGCGCGCGGCACAAGCAGATCTACGACGCCGCCGTCGCCCGCGCCCGCGAGCGCGGCTGGAGCCCGGAGCTGTATTCCGACTGAGCAGACCTGCTGGCGAGCCTTGGCGAATTTTCAAACCCATCTGACAGGCGGCGCCCTGGTCTCGGCCGCTGCCGCCTTTGCGAGCTACGGTCACGGTCTGAGCGGGGTGACCGATACGCAGGCCCTGTTCGTCGTCGGCACCGCGGCGAGCCTGCTGCCGGACGTCGATGCCGACGACTCGAAGCCGCTGCGCGCGGTGTTCGAGGTCGCCGGCATCATCGCCGGCTTCCTGGTGGCCTTTGCCTTCGCGGGGCATTTCGCCGCGCTGGAGCTGGTGGGGATCTGGGCTGGCGCCTGGCTCATCGTGCGCTGGCCGGTGCGCATGGCCTTTGCCCACTTCACCGTGCACCGCGGCCTCTGGCACACGCTGCTGATGGCCCTGGTGCTGGCACTGGCGGCCGGCATCTTCGCGGAGCGCTGGTTGCGACTCGGACCCGGCATGGCCTGGCTGGTGACCGGCTTCGTGCTGCTGGGGTACATCACGCACCTGGTCCTCGACGAGTTGGCGAGCGTGGACGTGCTGGGCCGCCAGGTGAAGGCGTCCTTCGGCACCGCCCTGAAGCCCTTAAGCCTGCGCGCATGGCCGGGCTCGCTCATGCTGCTCGCGCTCGGGGTGCTGCTGTTGGGCCTGACGCCGGACCCAGGCGCGCTGTTCCGGCTGTTGGGCCGCTTCGACATCCACGCCGGCATGCTCGCCGCGCACTGGCCGCGCTGGTGAGCGGCACTGCGCCGGCGTGATCGTCGCCGGCCGCCGGAACCGCTAGAATCGCGCGCGTGCTGCGACTGCAGAATCCTTCTGTCCGAACGGAGGCCGACATGAAAGGCAACCAACGCGTGCTGGCGCACCTGCAACGGCTGCTCAACTGCGACTTGGCGGCGATGGACCAGTTCCTGCTGCACGCCCGGATGTTCGAGGACTGGGGCTATACCAAGCTCGCCGCCCGCACCGACACGGCGCTGGCCGAGTCGCGTCGCCAAACCGACCTGCTGCTGCGCCGCATGCTGTTCTTCGGCAGTGCGCCGGACTTGGTGCAGCGCGAGGCCATGACCACCGCCACGGCCGTGCGCGAGATGCTGCGCTGCGACGTGGAAATGCAGTACCGGCTGGTGGAGAACCTACGCGCGGCCATGGTGTGCTGCATCGAGGAGCAGGACTTTCAGACCCAGGCGATGCTCGCGGGCATGCTGCGCGAATGCGAAGACACACACGTCAACTGGCTGGAGCAGCAACTGGCGCAGATCGAAGCCATGGGGCTGGAGAACTACCTGGCGAGGCAGCTTTGAAGAAGGGCTGAGGGCCGAGGGCCTGGCATCTCGTTTCAGGCAATTTTGCGGGGCGCCAACGCGGGTGGGGCCTGAGCCGAGGAACCAGGTCGACGTCTCTGCTGGTGCTCGTGCTCGTGCTCGTGCTCGAGTATCCGACCACGAGCACGACCACGACAACGACAACAACGAAAGGATCGTAGCAGCTCTTGTGGGAGCGGCACTCTAGGTGCCGCGACCGGCGGCAAGGCAGCACACTACGCCCTGAGTAACTTGCAAGCGGCAGGCAACCTCCCAGCCTCCATCGCGCCACAAAAGGCAGTGGCACTCCCACGCCGGCGCGCCCGGAGTAGCCGCGATGGGAGGTCGGGTTAGCGCAGCGTAACCCGACGATGGGCGTCGGTAAGCCGTTGATTGTCGAGTTACGCTATCGCTAACCGGACCGACACTGAATATTTGCCCAGGCGCTTTGTCGATCCGCCCGGCGGCCGGGCGTGGCCGGCGCAGGGGTAGCCTTGCGCGTCTCGGGGCCGATCACTCCCGGCCGAACGCCCCGAAGGCGTCCAGCGCCTCCGGATTCGCCAGCGCCTCGATGTTCTTGACGGTGCGGCCGTGAATCACGTCGGCGACGGCCAGTTCCACGATCTTGCCGCTGCGGGTGCGCGGGATGGCCGGCACCTGGCGGATGGCGGCCGGCACGTGCCGCGGCGTGAGCCGCTCGCGGATGCGCACGCGGATGGCGTCCGCCAGCGCGTCGTCCAGCATGAGGCCCCCGCGCAGCACCACGAACAGCAGCACGCGCTGATCCCCCTGCCAGTCCTGGCCGACGGCGATGGCCTCCAGCACGGCGTCCATGCCCTCGACGACGCGGTAGATCTCCGCCGTGCCGATGCGCACGCCGCCGGGGTTCAGCACCGCGTCGGAGCGGCCGTAGATCACGAGGCCGCCGCGGGGTGTCAGCTCGGCGAAGTCGCCGTGGGTCCAGGTGTCCGGAAAGTGCTCGAAGTAGGCCGCCCGGTAGCGGGCGCCGTCCGGGTCGTTCCAGAAGGCCACCGGCATGCACGGGAAGGGCCGGGTGCAGACCAGCTCGCCACGCTCGCCGACGACGGCGTCGCCCGCGTCGTCGAACACCGCCACGGCAAGTCCTAGCCCGCGGCACTGCAATTCGCCGCGGTAGACGGGCAGCATCGGGTTGCCCAGCGCGAAGCAGGAGACGATGTCCGTGCCGCCGGAGATGGACGAGAGCTGCAGGTCCGCCTTGATGGCGCGATAGACGTAGTCGAAGGACTCCGGCGCCAGCGGTGAGCCGGTGGAGAGCACGGTGCGCAGCGCGGACAGGTCGTGCGTGCGTCCGGGCTCGGCGCCTGCCTTCTCCAGCGCGGCGATGTACTTGGCGCTGGTGCCGAAGGCCGTGACGCCTTCCTCCGCCACCAGGTCCCAGAGCACTTCCGGCCCCGGATGGAACGGCGAGCCGTCGAACAGCACCAGCCGTGTGCCGAGCGCGAGCGCGCTGGCCATCCAGTTCCACATCATCCAGCCGCAGGTGGTGAAGTAGCAGAGGCGGTCCGCGGGGCCCAAGTCCGTGTGCAGCGCCAGCTCCTTGAGATGCTGGATCAGCGTGCCGCCGGCGCCGTGGACGATGCACTTGGGTTTTCCGGTGGTGCCGGACGAGTACAGTATGTAGAGCGGGTGGTCGAAGGGCAGCGCCGCGAAGGCCGGCGCGTAGCAGAGGTGCCGCTCGATGAGCGCGGGCCACGGCAGCGCCGTATCGCCCAGCGAGTGCGGCTCGTCCGGAAAGACCCAGGGCACCACCACCGCGCGCTCCAGGCGCGGCAGCCGCGCGACGATGGCCGCGAAACGCTCGCGCACGTCGATGCGCTTGCCGGCGTAGTGGTAGCCGTCGATGCCGATCAGCACCTTCGGCTCGATCTGCCCGAAGCGGTCCACGACGCCGTCCACGCCGAAATCCGGCGAGGCCGACGACCACACCGCGCCGATGCTCGCCGCCGCCAGCATGGCGACGATGGCCTCCGGACGGTTCGGCAGCAGCGCCGCCACGCGGTCGCCGGGGCCGACGCCGACGGACCGAAGCCAGGCGGCGAAGGCGCCGACCTGCGACCACAGCTCGCCGAAGCTGAGCGCCTCGCGCGCGCCGTTCTCGCAGCGGAAAACGATGGCGATGTCTTCCGCGCGGTCGGCGGCGTGGCGCAGCAGGTGCTCGGCAAAATTGAGCCGCGCGCCCGGGAACCAGCGCGCGCCGGGCATGCGCTCGGGGTGCTCCAGCACCTGCGTGAAGGGCGTCGAGGCATGCAGCTCGAGGAACTCCCACAGGAGCCCCCAGCAGCCCTCGAGGTCCATGGCCGACCAGCGGTGCAGTGCCGCGTAGTCCTCGAACCGGTGTCCGGTCTTCCGCTCGGCAGCAGCAGTGAAGGCGGCCATGCGGCTGGCGGCGGCGCGCTCGGGCGACGGGGTCCAGATGGGCGTGTCGGATTCCGGCTTGGCCATGGCGATTCCCGGCGGGTGAAAGCAAGCTCGGCCGGGGAGGTTAACGCATTCTCCTGCCGGACAGGCCGCCTGCGTGCCGCCTGGCCTGGCGCATTGCCCGGCGCAGCAGTGCAACGGCGAGCCATTCCTGCGGTGTCTGCCGGCCGTGCCAGCGGAACGCCAGTGTGGCCTTGGTCTCCGCATAGAGCTGCGCGACATCAGCGGGCATCCCCGGCAGCCCGCGCGCCTGGAGGTGGCGCAGCAGCAGGAGCAACTGGTGGTCGCGGATGCGGTAGCGCACCAGGCGGCGGGCATAGGTGAGCCAGTCGCCCGGCCGACGCGGGGACAGCGAGCGAAACAGAAACAGCGCCCCCGGCTCCAGCGCCAGCGCCGGATCCGGCTGCACCAGACCGGCCGGGACGGGCTTGCCCTTCACCAGTGCGGACAGAAACAGGTCCTCGCCGATTAGGCCCCGCGGCAGCGACAGGCCGGCGCCGCGCAACCCGGCGACGAAGCTGCCGCGCAGCGCGTAGAGGTTGCCGGCGAGCCGGCCGAGCTGCCCCATGTGCGCGCACCAGGCGACACGGCTGCGGCCGCAGCCCGGCAGCGCGGCGACCGCCCGCGCCGTCGGTTCCACCAGGAGCCGCCGGGCCAGCGCGGCAGGTGCGCCCGGCGCCGCCTGCACATCGCCGTCCATGAACAGGTGCATGTCGGCGTCCGGCGCCAGCGCGTGCACATAGTGGTTCCAGGCGGCCGCCTTGTCCGCCACGGGCAGCGATAGCAGCCGGATTGGCCCGTGGTGCTCGGCGTAGGCGGCGACGACGGCCTCGGTGCGGTCGGTGCAGCCGTTGGCGAGCACGTGGATGCCGCGGCAGCGTGGGAGCTCGGCCAGGGCCGGGAGCAGGCTGTCCAGGCAGGCGCCGATGCTGGCCGCCTCGTTGTACGCGAAGACCGCGCAGGACCAGGTGGCTGCGGCCGCTGGAGAGGGGTATGGCGTGCTCATCCGTGCGCTCTCCGGGACGCAATGGCCGTCATGCGTCCGGCGGACTGCCGATCCGGATCGAAAAGCCAACGTGCATAGCGATATACTGTCGCGTTTAGCGGTATGCGGCCGCGTCTTATCCCCTCTGCCCGCGCGTTCGGCGCCGGGCGGCCATCCCCCTGCAAGCTACGAGGCTCCAGATACCATGGATCACGGCACGACCATTACGCAATTCATCAGCGAAGAGCAGCGCAAGTCGCCCGGCGCCACCGGCGAGTTCACGGCTCTGCTGAACGACATCGTCACCGCCTGCAAGATGATCTCCAACCAGGTCAACCACGGCGCGCTGGTGGGCGCGCTCGGCAGCGCCGGCAGCGAGAACGTGCAGGGCGAGACGCAGAAGAAGCTCGACGTGCTCTCCAACAAGATGTTCATCTCCAGCAACGAGTGGGCCGGGCACCTGGCGGCCATGGCCTCCGAGGAGATGGACGACGTTTATCAGATCCCGGACGAGTACCCGCGCGGCAAGTACCTGCTCACCTTCGACCCGCTGGACGGTTCCTCGAACATCGACGTCAACGTCTCCGTCGGCACCATCTTCAGCATCCTGCGCTGCCCGGGCGGCACCGACAAGCCCACCGAGCGCGATTTCCTTCAGGCCGGTACCCAGCAGGTCGCCGCCGGCTACGCCCTCTACGGCCCGTCCACGATGATGGTGCTCACCACCGGCCACGGCGTGAACGGCTTCACGCTGGACCAGAACATCGGCGAGTTCATCCTCACCCACCCGGACATGACCATCCCGGCGGATACCGCGGAGTTCGCCGTCAACGCCTCCAACAGCCGCTTCTGGGAGCCGCCCGTGAAGCGCTACGTGGACGAGTGCCTGGCCGGTACGGAAGGTCCGCGCGACAAGGACTTCAATATGCGCTGGATCGCGTCCATGGTGGCCGAAGTGCACCGCATCCTCACCCGCGGCGGCGTCTTCATGTACCCGATGGATTCCAAGATGGCCGCCAAGGGCCAGGGTGGCAAGCTGCGCCTGCTCTACGAGGCCAACCCCATGAGCTTCATCGTCGAGCAGGCCGGTGGCGGCTCCATCACCGGCAAGCAGCGCATCATGGACCTCCAGCCCTCCGACCTGCACCAGCGCGTGCCCGTCATCCTCGGCTCCCGCAACGAGGTGGAGCGCATCCAGGGCTACCACACCGCGGACTGACCCGGAGCGCCGGCGCCCCGACCGGGAGCGCCGGCGTCCGCCTGGGAGCGCCGGCGTCCCGCCGGCAACTGGGATGGCCGGCGTCCCGCCGGCCTAGCCGCCGCCAGGCGGCGCACGTCCCGAGATGCCCGCATCACCGAGCCCAAGACACCCGCGCCGAAGTGCTGCGACCATAGTCGGCCCAAAGTTGGTGTCCTCCTGGTTGCCGCAGTCGTCGGTTTGCGAATATCCGACCACGACCACGACCACGATCCAGGCTCGTTGGTTGCACTGAGAGCCGCCGGGACCCGAGCCGCGGGTGAACGGTTGCAGCCCGCCGCGGGTGTTGCTCTGTGCCGCCGCGTGCGCGAATCGAGTCATCGGCCGGCGCGCGATCTCGCCACCGATGAGCTCCACCCGCTCGTCCGGGCTAAGTACGATGCGCGCGATTTCGGCGCTGCGAGCAATACTTGCCCGGTGTCCGAAGCCACCGCTTTCGGGATCAGCGCCCGGAATGGACCTGCGACTCTATCGATGGACCTGGGCGCGGTCGCGGGGGATTCGGACACGGGGGGATGATAGCGGACGATGCTTCGATGGTCGGCCGTGTTCAACCGCAATTTCGCCGTCCGCAACAAGCGTGCGGTGGTCGCCGAGCTCATGCGCCGCGCCGAGGCCGAGCAACAGCGCCGGCGGGTGGAGGCATTCCGCACTGGACGCGGGCCGCCGGCGGGTAACTCCGCGCGCGCTTCAGCGCGGTTGCCGCGCCTTGGGCGCCGCGCCGAGCTGCGTTGAAATCTCCTGCCCCGCGGCGCGCACTGCGTCGATCCACTCCAACCGCCGGCGCTCGATGGGCGCTGACACCGACAGGCCGCCGGCGACGCGTCCGGTGGCGTCGTGCAGCAGCACGCCGATGCAGCCGACGTCCAGTTCGGCCTCTTCGTTGTCGAGCGCATGGCCGGCCTCCAAGGCTGCCGCGCACTCGGCGATGAGCCGCTCCACGTTGGTGATGCTGTTCCTGGTGTAGGCGGGCAGGTTGGTGCGCTCGGCGTAGGCGCGGATGGCGGACTCGCCGCCGGCGGCGAGCATGAGCTTGCCGACGGCCGTGACGTGCAGCGGCGCGCGGGAGCCGATGAGCTGCTGCACGTGCACGCTGCGGCTGGGCGTCGCCTTCTCGATGTAGACTACTTGATCGCCCTCGCGGATGGTGAGGTTGATGGTCTCGCCAAGGCGGTCGCGCAGCGCCTCCATGACCGGGAGCGCCAGGGCGCGCATGTCCACGTCGCCGTGCAGCCGCACGCCGAGCTGCAACAGCCGCAAGCCCAGCCGATAGCGCCCGGCGGCGTCACGCTCCACGAAGCCGTTGTCCGCCAGCGACGCCAGGATGCGATGCGCAGTGGACGGGTGCAGCCCGGTCTCGGCGCCAAGCACCTTGAGGCTCACCGGCTCCGGGTAGCGGGAGATGGCGTCCAGCAGCGCCGCGGCGCGGTCGATGACCTGGATGCGGTTGCCGGCGCGCTCTTTGGGCATGGCGATGGCTGCCGGCGGCGGGGCAGGGCGCCGCGCCGTGGGGATGGCTAGATCAGTCCGCGGCCGAGCCGAAGCGCGCCGCGAGCGCGGGCAGCAGCCGCTCCAGCGCCATGCCACGGGAGCCCTTGATGAGCAGGGTCGCGTCCGGCGTCAGCTCGGCGGCGATCTCTGCGGCAAGCTGCTCAGACCAGGCCGCATGGGCGCTGATGGCCAGCTCGTCCAAGGCCAGTTGGGCGGCGGCCGTCGCGAAGTGCGGGCCGATGAGCACGCAGCACTCGGCGGTGTCCGCCGCCAGCGCGGCGATGTCGCGGTGCGCCGACGGCGTCGCCGCGCCCAGCTCCAGCATGTCGCCCAGCACCGCCATCCGCGGTGGCGGGTAGGCCGCGAGCACCTTCAGCGCCGCGCGCATGGAGGTGGGGTTGGCGTTATAGGCGTCGTTGATGACCGTCGGCCGCGCCGGGTCATTGGCGCCCATCACCTCGCCGCGCATGGGCGCATGGCCGGCGGCGGGCCAGGCGGCGGCGATGTCGGCCTCGGCGATGCCGAAGGCGCGGGCGACGGCGCTGGCGGCGGAGGCGTTGAGGCGGTTGTGCTCGCCCGGCAGCGGCAGGTCGGCGGCGATGGGGTCGAGGTCGAAGCGCCGGACCGCGAAGGCGGGCTCGGCCGGCACGGTCAGCGGCACCGGTAGGCGCTCTTCGGCGGGCAGTAAAGCCAGGCCGCCGGCGGCAACGTGCGCCAGGATCGCCGACTCCTCGCGCGCGACGCCGTTGAGGTCGCGCAGGAATTCCAGGTGCTCCTCGCCGATGCTGGTGAGCACGGCGATGTCCGGCCGGACGATGGCGGCCAGCTCGGCAACCTCTCCCGGGTGATTGGTGCCCACCTCGGCCACCAGAAAGTCGTGCTCTGTCCGGGCGGAGAGCACGGTCAGCGGTACACCCAGGTGGTTGTTGAAGCTCTTCGGGCTCTGACTGCCGCTGAGCCCGCCTTGTGTTAGCACATGGTGGATCAGATGCCGCGTGGTGGTCTTGCCGTTGCTGCCGGAGACGCTGACGATGCGGCAGCCGCCTGCGCCGAGCACATCCCGCCAGCGCGCGGCCAGCGCTTGCAATGCCGCCACGGTGGATGTCACCCGCAGCAGCGCCAGACCGCCTGCCACCTCGCCGGCCAGAGCGCGTGATTGACCCGCGGTGGGTGCTGGCGACACGTCGCGCTCCACGAGTGCCAGCAGCGCCCCGGCTGCCTGCGCCTTGTCGAGGAAGTCATGCCCGTCGAATCGCTCGCCGGCGATGGCGACGAAGACCTCCCCCGGCTGCAGCGTCCGGCTGTCGATGCCGAGGCCAGCGAGTTGGGCGTGTGCATCACCCGGGGGCACGAGCCAATCGCCACCGGTGATGTCGGCGAAGGCGGCAGGGGTCCAAAAGGCAGTGGGGTCGTTCATGTCGATGCTGGCGGACTGGCGCTCGGGGCGATGCTGCGACGAAAGGCACCGCCAATACGGCGAGCATACCAGCAGCCTCGGGTGCAGATGCAGCACTGGTCCCTCACGCCGCATCCGCACGCCGTACGGCCGGCGAGGCCATGTCGCCGAGACGGTGGCGGTGGAGACTCGGCAAGGACGTTCGCCATGCCGAAATCGAGCCGACCGACGCCGGACATTGACCTGGTCTTGGCGGCGAGAGATTGGCGGTGACGACTGGCGCGGGGGGCGCCCGGGGTCGAGTTCGTCCCGCAACGTCTGTTTCGCGGGGTCGGAACGCTCAGGTGTTCGCCCATTTGGTCTTGGCGCTCTTGCGGATGACCGAGGGGCCCGGCCCGTTGATCACTTTCAGATCCGTCCCCGTTCCAGGCTCCAACCGACGCGCCCCACCGGACGAGTGAATACAACGATATACTCCTCTCGCCTGGGCCGGGCGCCAAGGCTGGCATTGACTGCCCATGCCCCGCGCAGCCTTGCAAAGCCGTTGCGATTCAATTGTCATGTGACTTCCCGTACCGAGAAATGCGGACACCCGGTTCATGAAATCTGCGCACAACCTCATCAGACTGGTCTTGCTCTCCCCTCTTTGCCTGGTGCTCGGGTATGCCTTGGCGCAACCAGGTCCACAGGAGTTCGTTCGCGCCAGCGGACCCAATCTTGTGCTCGGCAGTGAGACTTTTCTGCTCAAGGCAATATGCTTCGCGAATTCCTACGAAGGCATATCGGACCCCAATGACCTGCTGCAATCCAGTCATCACACGGAGGATGACTTTCGCACTGTTGCCGAGCTTGGCTTTAACGCCGTCCGCTTCGCCTTCACGGGCGACTGGTTTGAGCGCGACCCCGACGCCTTCTTCCGTTGGCTGGATCAAAACCTGGCGTGGGCGCGCGGCCACGGCATTTACCTCATACTCGATCTGCACATTCCGATCGGCGGCTATTGGCTGAGTGCCAACAGCGATCGCAGGGATTTCCGTCTGTGGACCGATGCGGGCATCAGAAGGAAAAACGTGGATCTGTGGAAGGCCTTGGCCGCGCGTTACAAGAACGAAACGCAAATAGCCGCGTACGACATTCTCAATGAGCCCGTCACCGCGGATTCAACGGGGCAACAGTGGCAGGATCTGGCCAACGACATCATCGCTGCGATACGCTCGGAAGATCCGAGCCACCTCATCGTGGTGCAACGGCTCTACGGTGTGAGCCGGTCGTACAGCACGCATGGGGCGCAGACGCAGTTCCTTGTGAACGACGGGAACGTCGTGTATGACTTCCATTTCTACGAGCCTGTCGACTACACGCACCAATTCGCGTCTTGGCTGGAACGCCCGACCGGTGACGGAGGCAAGTACCCGGACAACAATACTTTTCTCCCCACGGGCGCGCAGCAGCTCATTGTCACCGCCGCGCAGGAAACTCCCGTGCCATTCACCCCCGCGGATGATTGGCAAGAATACCGCAGCGCCAAATTCAAAGTGACCGATCCTGAAATAGTGATGGGGTTGCCCGTGATGATCGTGGGCGGCGAGTCGCCGGATACGGTGTATTTCGATGACTTCGCCGTTAGAGAATTCAATGCAGCAGGTGAATATATCGGCGATGTCGTGGAGGACCCATTGTCGCAGGAGTCCATTTGGTCATGGTGGACATGGAACAACCCGCCGGAGCGGCGCCATGCCGATTTCACGCGAGTGGTGAACTTTGGACGCACGGACGACCACAGTCTGGCGATAGCCCAGCCGGCCGGACCGGGGTTTTCGGGTTGGAGCAGCGATCATCGCTGGTTCCCCGTCAAACAGGGCCATGCCTACCAAATCGTTGGCTACATGAAGCGGGCGGCGGCGGATGCGGAAGCGTCCTCCGACGGCCTCTCTGCCTATTTCGACATCGGCTTCTACGGTAACCCGAGCAACGGCTCAGAAGCAGGCTTTGTGGCGCGCAATAAGGAATACTTGCGCCAGGAGTTTCTGAAGTATTATCAATTTTCCGAAACCCACGACGTACCCATGTCGGTCCTGGAGTTCGGCTTGATGAAGCAATGCTTTGATTCCGGCAAAGGAGGAACGCGATGGGTTTCGGACTCACTGGACATCTTCAAGCAGCACAATGTCAGCTTCGCGTACTGGAACTACCATGGCGATCGCATGGGGCTGTATCTGTCGCCCGCCAATACCGAGGTTGGGTTGCCGAATCAGCCCTTGATCGACGTCCTCCGCGACAGGCTTGGCGCGTGGTGATGGCGGTGCGCGCTCGCCGCCAGCGTTATGGCTGCGAGAGGCCCAAAGCTGCGGTGTCTCCCGTCGGGTGCGGCGCCCAGCGACTCTGGGGGACCTTCTAGTACCCCCTTTCACGCAATCTTGCAGGCGCCAACCCCGGCGGGGCCGGACTCGAAGAGCCCCGTCGAAGTCTCTGCTCCTTGTCGTTGTCGTAATCGTCGGCGTGATCGGATAGTCGACAACGACAACGAACGCAAAATTAGGAGAAACGCTGCACGAGACGCCATCAAAGGAAACGCCGATCGATCGGCGTTTCCTCGCTCTTCTGTCACTGGCTCGCGCGGCTTTGCTGGCGTGCTGCGACCTTCTGTCGAGGTGCCAGGTCCTCCCACACCTTATTCACCGGAAGCACCGCGATGCCTTCCTCGGCCACCATTTTCACCACGTCGCGGAACTTGTCGATGTCGTAGGAGATGGGGCTGTCGCTTGGGTGTTGCGCGTCGTGCAGGTAATGGAACATCAGGAGCAGCCACTGATTATTCTCTTTCGCCAAGGCAACCTGCTCCTTGATCTCTGACACAGGGGTCGTGTTTAGCACGTTGAATGTGCGCAGCAGCGCGGGGTCACCTGGCGGCAGCGTTTCCATACCGCCGCCGGCGACGCGGGCGGTGTCGTAGGCGGCGCGTACCTCCGGAAGCACGTAGCTGCGGTTCTGTGCGCCTTCCGGGTAGGCGATGTGCCGCATGCCATCCTCCAAGCCCGCCTGGCGGAAGAAGCTGTAAATGGCATCGATTTCGGCACGCAGATCAATGGGGGTGAGTTGGGTAAACGGCGTGACATCGTGGGCCGACAAACCCCAACCGTCCTGCGCGAGCCCTCGAAGTTGGGCAAGGCTCATGTATCCGGGTTGGCCGACTGCTTTTGGGATAATGTAGGCGGTAGCGGTCTGGCCGTATTGCTTCAGTATGTCGGCGGCCAGCAGGACATCGTCGTAACCGTCGTCAAATGTGTAGGACAACACCGGACTATGGGTTGTGGGTGTCAATTCCAGGTTGCTGATATCGAACAGGAGGGGCGCCTTGCCGTTGTCGGCCAGGTAGATGCTGACGTAGCGAATCTTGCTGGGATCTGGATTTCCCTTTTTCCCGGCGTTGCCGAGACCGTAGGAGAACCGTTGCCATTCGCCGGCTTGAAGGATATTGAAGTCGGGATCCGAGTAGACCGGCATGCTAATGTAGAAGTAGTTTTCGAACTTTTCGTCAGGCGAGAAGCGAAGCTCAATGCCGCCGTCGTCGTCCAAGCTGTTGATGCGGCATTGGAAGGTGATGATCGCGCGACGCAGGTCGGTTTCAGGCACTTCCGCCTTGACAAGCGCTGGCCGCCCGTCGCCACTGGTGCCGACGCGGTACCACGGAAAGGCATC
>NZ_JAJDNQ010000032.1 GCF_022340605.1 Thiohalocapsa sp. | reverse complement strand
TCCCATCGCGATGCCGCACCAGGTAGTACGTCGGTCATTGGGGCTGGATAAGGCCAGCGCGGTGACGCCTGGCAAGAACCCGGTTCCTGGATACCCAATAAGGATGAGCAGGCTATCCAGAAGGAGTAAAAGCGCCTTCGCGTAGTCAGTCGGCTCGCGCGCTTGCCACCGGCGCCTCGGCCGCATCCGGCCGGCGCACGATGATCTCACGGGTCGGATAGGCGAAGTCGATGCCCTCCGCCTCGAAGCGCTCATGGAGTGCAAAGTAGATGGCCTGTTGCACGTCCATGTAGATGGTGTAGTCGGCGCCAAGAACGTAATAGACCGCCTCGAACGCCAGCGCATAGTCGCCATACTCGGCGAAATGCGCACGGTCGAAGCGCGCCCGGCTCTGCTCGCGGATGCTGGTCTCGATGAGCCCCGGAATGCGCTTGAGCTTCTCCCTCGGGGTCTCGTAGGTGACGCCAAGCCGGAATACCACGCGACGCTCGCGCATGTGCTTGTAGTTGTGGATCCTGCTCTTCAGCAGGTCGGTGTTGGAAATCACCACCTGCTCGCCGGACAGGCTGCGGATGCGCGTCGTCTTGACGCCGATATTCTCGATGACGCCGAGCGCGTCGCCGGCGACGATGAAGTCACCCACGCGGAACGGCTTGTCGAGGATGATGGCCATGGAGTTGAACACATCACCCAGGATGTTCTGCACCGCGAAGGCCACGGCGACGCCGCCGACCCCGAGGGCTCCGACGAGCCCGGCGAGCGGATACTTGAAGTAGGCCAGCACCGAGATGCCAACGATGATCCAGACACTGACCTTCGCGAAAAAGAGCAGGAGTCCATAGCCCGTCACCGTCGAGGGGTCCTTCTGCTCCTTGCGGCTGCGCTTGCGCACCAGGTAATCGGTGAGTGCGCCGTTGACCCACAGCCCCACCTGCACGTAGAGCGCCACCACCAGCACGTTCCACAGCCATGCGCGGAACTGCGGGCGCACCAGCCCGGACAGGGCCAGCGCCAGGGCGAAGGCCGCGATCAGCACCACCAGCGGGCTCGTCTGCTCCACTAGCGCGTCCAGCAACAGCCCCCACTTGCCTCGCGGCTCGCGCTCGCCGCGCGCGCGGCGGCGGCGCAGCACGCGCCGCAGCACACGCTTGGCCAGATCCGCGAGCGCGAGCACCAGCAGGAAGATGCCGAGGGTAACGGCGATGTCGCGCACGCTGATGCTTTGATCCTCCACCACGAACAGCTCCGCCGACCACCGGTGGCCAAGCCACGCCAGCGCCTGATGGATGCGCATTTGCAGCGAGCGGGCGCTGACCAGCGGGTCGAGCTGCTCGGTGAGCCGCTCCAGCAGCGCACGCCGCTCGTCATGGGTGGCGAGCAGCGTCCCTGCATCGCTCTCCTGCTCCGTCAGCGCCGCCTGCCGTACCTGCAACGGCGCACGCAGCGCGGCCGTGAGACCGGGATCGCTGAGCTGGCCCTGGAGCTTGAGCGCCATGTCCCGGAGCGCGTTCAGCTCGCTCTCGACATAGTCTTGATCCTCGCGCAGCGACGCGAGATTCTGCTTGGCCTCCCGCAGCCAGCCGGTCAGGTCGGCGCTCTTCGGGTCGGTGAGCACGGTGTAGCGGCGGTGCCACAACCGCTCCATGGCGGCGAGATCGTCTAGGGTCTGCTGCACGTACTCGGCGCCCTTGCGCGCCGCGGTGGCCTGCGCCATGCGCGCGTCCACCCAGGCATCCAGCACGTCCAGGGAGCCATTGGCGTTCGCGCCCTTGGCCTGGGCCTGCTGGCGGCGCGCCTGGTACAGCGCGCTCTCCGCCGCGTCGCCCATACGCTGCAGACGCTGGAGCGAGTCGCGCAGCGTCGCCGCGCGGTCCTCCAGCCCCGCCAACTGCTTGTCCAGCATGGCCTTCGTCAGCACGACGTGGTCGTCGACCTGCTCAAGCTTGGCGCCAAGTAGGCGCTGGTCGGCGGCGGCGAGGTCCGCTTCCGCCTGGGCAACGGAGACTCGCGTCTGCGCCGCGTCGTCATGCACGCGCGCCTGGAGCTGATGCAGCCGCGCCACCTCCAGCGCCCGCGCCAGCTCGGCGACGCCGGGTGCAGCGGCGCCCTGTGCGCCGGACTCTTTGCCGGAGGCTGCCGCGGACGCTTTCCCGGACTTGTCCTCCGCCTGTTGCAGTTGGTCGCGGGCAGCCCGTCGCGCCCGCACCGCCGCGGCCAATGCATCGGCCGCCACCTGCTCGCGCTGCTGCGCGCTGTCCAGCCGCCGCTCGGCGGCCGCCTCGGCGATGGCGCGGCTGGCGCGCTCGGCGAGGAGCTGATCCCGCACCGTGATCAGATAAGGTGGGCTGCCGGCGACCGCCCGCTGCGCCGGGTCTTTGAGGTTTTCGTCCTGCTGCGCAAGCGCCTTGCGCACGTCATCGAGGCGCTGGTGCAGCGCCGCGTCCCCTCGCAGCGCCTGGCGCAGGCCCTCGAGCGCCTTGATGCGCGGGCCTGCCGCCGGCTGGCCGGTCTCGGCGGCCAGCGCCTTAGCGGCTGGCGTCTCGGCGGCGGCACCACTGGCAGCGATGGCGGCGGCCGTGCCCGCTCCGGCGCTGGGTGCCTGACTCGGCGCGCTGCGCAGCTCATCCAACCGCGCGTCGATCAGCCGGATCGCGGTCTCGAATGCCGCCGGCTTGGACAGGGTTTCCGGGAACCCCTTCAGCCCCACCAGCGCCGGGTCGAAACCGAGTTGCGGTTCGGATGCCGCGGCGGTGTGCTGCTTCGGCGCGGCGGCGTGCCCACCTGCCTGCGCGGCGCCCGCGCCAGCCGGCGCTGCCCCCTCGGCCGGACTGGACGCCGGACTGGACGCCGAACTGGACGCTGAATTGGGCTCCGAGCTCTGAGGGACGGGGGCAGCGCCCGTGGTGGCGCCCGGGAGCGCAACAAGTGGAGCGAGCACGACGATGGACAGACCGAGCGCGGGCAACACCCGGCGGGCAGAGGCTGGGATCATGGACATACTGCGGATTCTGCTGGTGGTCCTGCGGTTGCGGTGGACCGGCATCTGTGTCCGGCTTGGCACCGGCCGGACACATGCAACTTCAGTGCACGCTTCCGGCACCCGCCACCGTGGGCGGTGCCGCCGTCGCGGGCAGCACCCCCAGGTATTCTTGGTTCGTTTGCACCAGGCGCCGGTGGTGCCAAACACCAAGTCCCACCCGGCAAGCCGCATCGCCGCCGGATCGCAGACGCTTCGCGGCAGGAGCGGCTTAGGTCGGGCCGACGCGAGGCGGTCCGTCCGTCAGACAGTCAAGTCACCGCCGCAGCAGCGCCAGCAGATCATCCAGACCGCGGGTGTTGATGACGTCGTCCGCGGTGAGCCAGCCGCGGCGGGCCTGGTCGACGCCGAGGCGCATGTAGTCGAGATTGCCGCGGCTGTGGGCATCGGTAGAGATGGCGATGCGCACGCCGAGCTCCTTGGCGAGCCGGCAGTCGGCATCGTCGAGATCGAGGCGCTTCGGCTGGGCGTTCACCTCCAGCGCGCAGCCCCGCTCCGCCGCGGCGCGCATGACCCGCTCCAGGTCCAGCGCGTAGCCCGGGCGCTCGCCGATGAGCCGGCCGCGCGGGTGGGCCAGGATGTGGCAGTGGGGATTGTCCAGGGCGCGCAGGATGCGCTCGGTCTGCTTCTCGCGGGAGAGATCGAACTTGTAGTGCACGGAGCAAACGCAGAGGTCGAGCCGGGCCAGGACCTCATCCGGCAGATCCAGGGAGCCATCGGCGAGGATGTCCAGCTCCACGGACTTGAGCACCCGGATGCGCCCGTCCCCGCGGTCGTTGAGGCGGTCATTGAGGCGGTCGATGGCGTCCATCTGCGCCGCCAGCCGCGCCGGGTCCAGGCCATTAGCGACGGTCAGGTGGCGGGAGTGGTCGGTGATGGCGAGGTAGTCATAGCCGCGCGCGGCGGCGGCCTCGGCCATCTGCTCCAGGCTGTCGTGGCCGTCGCTGGCGTCGGTGTGGGCGTGCAGGTCGCCGCGAATATCCCCGACCTCGATGAGCCGCGGCAGCCGGTCCTGCTGCGCCGCCTCGATCTCGCCCGTGTCCTCGCGCAGCACCGGCTCGATGTAAGGCAGGTCCACGGCGGCGTAGACCTCCGTCTCGGTGCGACCGCCAACGCGCTCGCCGTCCTGCCCCTCGGCGCGGAACACCCCGTACTCGTTGATCTTGAGCCCGCGCTTCACGCCGAGCCGGCGCACGGCGATGTTGTGCGCCTTGGAGCCGGTGAAGTAATGCAGCGCGGCACCGTAGGACAGCGCCGGCACCAGCCGCAGATCGACCTGCAAGCCCGCGCGCAGCAGCACCGTGGCGCGGGTCTCGCCACGGGAGACCACCTCGCGCACCTCCTCATACGCGGTGAAGCGCTCCAT
>NZ_JAJDNQ010000030.1 GCF_022340605.1 Thiohalocapsa sp. | reverse complement strand
TCTCAATAACGTGCCCACCAGGGGCTGACGCCAATCGCCTGAAAGATGGGCACGCTCCGCTTTGCCCATCCTACGCCGAGATCCGCTCCGAGCGGTGATTGTGGCTCAGCGGTCGGGCCGCCGAAGAATCGGAGCGTTAGCGTTCGGGAACCGCGTGCGCGAGAACGGCACGCCGATTTATCCCGGGATGGTCAAGGATCGGCGTTTCCGGCAGTCTGGACGGGGTCGGGCGGAAGCGCCGGTGGTGCGACCAAGCGCCGGCGCCAGCGGCATGCGAGTCTCCAGCCCCGCATTCCGCAGCTCCGTCGCGGCGGGGACGCCGCTCCCATAGACCGCGGGACACCGGATCTCGACGGCGTACTGCACACTTCGTACTCCCTACTTGCGCACCGTCATAAAACGGGTGCTGCAAAGCCAGAGCGATTCCGTTAAGTTTCGCCTCAACGGCGCGCGGCGGTGCGCGCCTCCAGCACACCGGCCTGCGGGCGTTGTCCAACGAGGGTTTCGATGAGCGATTATCGGTTGTATTTGTCGCTGATCCCGGAGGCGCTGATCGCCTCGCAACTGGAGCCGGCCGCGTTCGGCGCCTACTATGCCGTTGGCCGGCACCTGCACGCCCATGGCGAGGCCATGTTCTTCGAGGTGGACCCGTCCTTCCGCGACGCGAGCTTCCCCTTCGCGCTGGCGGACGAGCGCTGCGTGACCCAGCCCAGCGGGGCACCCAAGTCCTCCGTGTACCTCGGCATCTACAACGTGCTCGGCCGCGTGCCGGTGTCGGCGCTCAAGAACCTGTATCTCGTCACCGACGACGGCCGCACGCTGGAACTGGCCCGCGGCGACTACACGCCGGACAGCGATCATCCGCTGCATCTGTACCAGGAATTCTGCCCCGTGGACCCCTTGGTGGCGAGCCGGCTGGAGCCGCACGACTTCTGCAACTCCATCACCAACCCCGATGTGCCGGTGAACGTGCCGCGCATCGCGTTCGCGGAGCTGAAGCTAGGCGAGCTGTCCACGAATCCGGCCACCGGCAACGGCGACGACCTGCCCTACTCCGCCATCAGCCACCTGCGTGACGTGCTGCTGGATTTCGAGCACAACACCAAAGACAGCAAGCTGGTGCTGAAGCAGGTCAAGCAGGGCGTCATCTACCGAATGGTGGAGCGCGGCTTCTACGTCGGCGACCACGAGGAGTTTGCGTACTACCCGTTCCCGAGCCCCAAGGAGCTCGACTCCACCTACTACGACTGGTGGCGCTCGGCCCAGGTCACCCGCTTCGACTGAACGCCGGGGCTCGACCGAGCAGCGAGATTCGATTGAGCCGCCCGTTCGAGGCGGTAGCTACCCACTGAGAGTCTTCAACGCCGGGCAGGGACGCCCGGTGATGCCGTCGCCCGCGGGCGGCGGCGCGTGGTTGGTGCGGGCGGCGTTCGCCTGCACCACTCAGCCGGGGCGTGCCTGGACGCCGCCGCTCCGTCACCGATGCAGTTCTTCAGA
The DNA here is from genome assembly GCF_022340605.1 of Thiohalocapsa sp. GTDB lineage: Bacteria > Pseudomonadota > Gammaproteobacteria > Chromatiales > Chromatiaceae > Thiohalocapsa. The sequence goes on along the minus strand of NZ_JAJDNQ010000030.1, from coordinate 20,543 downwards.
CCGAACACATCCGTGGTACCGATGTCATGACCGAGCCCGTTTTCTGGATCGCACCGATCGCCGCCATCGTCGCGATGATCTTCGCCTGGCGCTTCTTCAAGGAGATGCAGGCGGAGGACGAAGGCAACGAGAGAATGCGCACCATCGGGGGCCATGTGCGCACCGGCGCCATGGCCTACCTTCGCCAGCAGTACAAGATCATGCTGCTCGTGTTCGCCGTGGTGGCTGGCATCTTCGCCTTCCTCGCCTACGGACTCGGCGTCCAGAACCCCTGGCTGCCGGTGACCTTTGTCTTCGGCGGCTTCTTCTCCGCGCTGGCGGGCTACTTCGGCATGCAGACGGCGACGCGCGCGTCCACTCGCACCACGGCGGCGGCGCAAACCTCGCTGGGCAACGCGCTGCGCATCTCCTTCCGCAGCGGCGCGGTGATGGGTCTGGTGGTGGTGGGCCTGGGGCTCGCGAACCTGGTGTTCTGGTTCATCCTGATCGACTGGTTCGCGCCGGAAGCCGCCACCGAGGGCAGCCGACTGGTGCTGGTGACGACGACCGTGCTCACCTTCAGCATGGGTGCGTCGCTACAGGCCCTGTTCGCCCGCGTCGGCGGTGGCATTTACACCAAGGCCGCGGACGTCGGCGCGGACCTGGTGGGCAAGGTCGAGGCCGGCATCCCGGAGGACGACCCGCGTAATCCGGCGGTCATCGCCGACAACGTGGGCGACAACGTCGGTGACGTTGCCGGCATGGGGGCAGACCTGTTCGAGTCGTACTGCGGCTCCATCCTCGCCGCCTGCGCGCTGGGCGCCGCGGCCTACGTGACGGAGCCGGCGATGCAGATGAAGGCGGTCGTCGCGCCGCTCGCCATCGCCGGCGTGGGCATCCTGCTGTCGGTGCTCGGCGTCTATCTGGTCAAGACCCGCGAGGACGCGGATCAGCGCGAGCTGCTCGGTGCGCTCTCACGCGGCATCAACACCAGCGCCGCGCTCATCGTCGTGGCCTCCGCGGCGGTGCTCTGGCTGCTCGGCATCGAGAATCCCTGGGGCATCTGGGGCGCGGTGGTGACGGGACTCGTCACGGGCATCCTCATCGGCCGCTCCACCGAGTACTTCACCTCGCCCTCCTACCGCCCGACCCGCAGCATTGCGCGTGCGTCCGAGGGGGGGGCGGCGACGACGGTCATCGCCGGGATCGGCGTCGGCATGATTTCCAGCATTCCGCCCGTGATTGCCGTGGTGGTGGGCACCCTGCTGGCCTACCTGTTCGCGTCGGGCTTCGACGCAACACAGATGGGCCACGGGCTCTATGGCGTGGCCATCGCCGCCGTCGGCATGCTGTCCACCCTCGGCATCACCCTGGCCAGCGACGCCTACGGCCCGATCGCCGACAACGCCGGCGGCAACGCCGAGATGAGCGGTCTGGGACCCGAGGTCCGCGAGCGTACCGACGCCCTGGACTCCCTCGGCAACACCACCGCCGCCACCGGCAAGGGCTTCGCCATCGGCTCCGCGGCGCTGACGGCGCTGGCGCTGATCGCCTCCTATGTCGAGGTGATCCGCATGGATCTCATTGCCGCCGGTGCTACCCAGCTCACCATGCCGAACGGCCTGATCGTGCCCACCGCGCAGGCGAGCTTGCTGGACTTCATGTCCTATTACAACGTGACGCTGCTGAACCCGGTGGTGCTGGTGTCGCTGTTCCTGGGCGCCATGGTGGCCTTCGCGTTCAGCGGGCTCACGGTGTTGGCGGTGGGCCGCGCCGCGCAGCTCATGGTGGAAGAGGTGCGCCGGCAGTTCCACGAGAACGAGGGCATCCTCAAGGGCACCGTGGACCCGGACTACGAGCGCTGTGTGGAGATCTCCACCGTCGGCGCGCAGCGGGAGATGATCCTGCCCTCGCTCATCGCCGTTGCCGCGCCGGTGCTGGTGGGGCTGTTGTTCGGCGTCGCCGGCGTCATCGGGCTCTTGGTGGGCGGGCTGGCGAGCGGCTTTGCGCTGGCGGTGTTCCTATCCAACGCCGGCGGTGCCTGGGACAACGCCAAGAAGTACATCGAGTCCGGTCACCACGGCGGCAAGAACTCGGTCGCCCACCGTGCCTCGGTCATCGGCGACACCATCGGCGACCCCTTCAAGGACACCTCCGGCCCCAGCCTGAACATTCTCATCAAGCTCATGAGCATCGTCGCGATCGTCATGACTGGCGTGACGATCTCCTATTCGATGCTTTGAGTCACCAAGTCTCGCGGCGGCCTCCGGGGAGTAAGCCACGGAGGCGCCGAGCGTTTCCGGCCGCACCTGCGACGCCTTGCCGGCTGACGCCCGGTGCGCTCCGCGCTCCGGCTCGTGCAAAGGTGCGGAAGTCCCAAGACCGTCTCAGCTCGTGGTCGTGGTCGTAATCGTGGTCTCACCCGTGCGGATACCCGATAACGACTCCGAGTACGACAACGAGGGAGCCCGGTCTCGGAATTTCCGCAGCGAAGCATGAGCCGCCCAAGCGCGAGGCGTGCTCCACATGATGGGGTAAGGGGTGCCAGATCTGAGTTATCTCGCAAACGTCAAGCCCGAGCGCTTTGAGCGGAGGTCGCGGCAGCCGTTGATGTGGGCCGTGGTAACGACTGGCAACGGCGGCTATGACAAGCTCGACTACCGCGAGGTTCCCATTCCCGTGCCAGGTCCGGGCGAAGTCTTGCTGCAGGTCCTTGGGGCGGGCGTGAACAATACTGAGATCAATACCCGGCTCGGCTGGTATTCATCATCCGTCGCCTGCGGGACGGAGCAGTTGTCCGCGACGGGACAGGATTCCGGTATTGAGGACGGGGGATGGAACGAAAAGACTCCCTTCCCGCTCATCCAGGGAACCGACTGCTGTGGCAAGGTGATCGCACGCGGCGAGGAGGTTACCGCCCCGGACATCGGCAAACGGGTGCTGGTGCGTGCCTGCATGCGCAGCAATGGCTTCGATTCCCTCGACAACATCTGGATGGCCTCGGATTTTGACGGCGCATTCGCGCAATACGTCAAGGTTCCGGCAAGCGAAGTGTTTGCGGTGGAATGCGATTGGAGCGACATCGAGCTCGCGACCATACCCTGCGCGTACGGAACCGCTGAAAACATGGTGCACCGAGCACAGGTCACGACCGCCGATCGCGTGCTCGTCACCGGCGCATCGGGCGGTGTTGGCTCAGCGGTCGTGCAGCTTGTCAAGCGGCGGGGTGCCGAGGTCGTCGCGGTCGCAGGGCGCGCCAAGATGGACTCGGTGCGGCAACTTGGCCCCGACAGGGTGATTCCCCGCGGGAGCGATCCTTGCGCCGAGCTGGGCGAATCCAGCATCGACGTCGTCATCGACAATGTCGCGGGAGAGGGATTCGGCCAGCTCCTGAAGGTGCTCGCCCGGGGTGGCCGCTACGCGTCCTCCGGCGCCATCGCCGGGCCATTGGTCAGCATGGACATGCGTGATTTCTATCTCAAGGATTTGCGCCTGATCGGTTGCACGGCCTGGGATGAGCCGGTGTTTCCGAGCTTGATCCGCTATATCGAGCGAGGCGAGATCAAGCCGCTGGTGGCGAAGAGCTTCGAGCTGAAAGACATCGCCGCGGCGCAGCAGGAGTTCATGAAGAAAACCCATTTCGGAAAATTCGTGCTGGTACCGCCGCGACCTTGATCATTAACTCGACGACCTGGTGTCCGAGGTGGCGGGACGCAGAGCGTCTGCCCTTGCTCCACGCCCGAGAGACCTGGCATGTATTGGGCGTAGGTCGGGTTTAGCGCAGTGTAACCCGACGATTGGCTCACGCGAAGCCGCGAAGGAAGACGCGAATCGGTGCCGTCGGCACTCCGGCCCTGGCCCCCACCCCCACGCTCGAGAGATCGGGCAAGCACCTGCTGTGGGGTGGGCATAGCGACAGCGTGCCCGCCACGGCGTCACGCCAACCGCCGTTAAAGATGGGCACGCTTCGCTTTGCCCATCCTACGCCGCGATCCGCTTCGACCGGTGCTTGAGGAATACTTGCCCAGTCTCGGGAGCGTGGGAGCCGGCGCCACCCCTTGGTCAGGGTCGTGATCGCCGCCGACGCGAAGCGAGACGCGCTCCTGCTCGACGAGGCCCCGGACGGCCTGGCCGCGGCCGATGCCGCGCTCATGGCCCGAGGCGAAACTTGGTCCGGCAAGCTCCAACCCCTCTGTGTCAGGCAATTTTGCAGGGCGCCAACCCGGGTGCGGCCGGAGCCGAGGAACCAGGTCGAAGTCTCTGCTCGTGGTCGTGCTCGTGATCGGATACTCGACAACGACCACGACAACGAAAACGACCACGACAACGAAGGCGAAGTTGGGTGAAACGGCGCACTGCTGGTCTGAGGATAGAGATCGGGATCGGGCGATCTGCCGCACTGGAACAACGCGGCGCATCTGCAACATAGCCAGGGTCCGATCGCGGCGAGGACACCGCTCCCACATCGCCGGTTCGCCCAATACTGAGCATTTGCCCAGAATTACCCATCGAACGCGTGGAATTCTTGCATTTTTCCTACGGCTAACGGGACAATGCCGCGCCGTCTTGGGAAAGCGCCGAGCGTCCCCATGGGGGTCCGTCGGTGCCCGGCAAGCGCCCTGAGTTCTGAGCATCCGGGCGGTTTCCCTCCCCATCATGCTCGTCCCACAGCGCCCGGCAGTTGGTCGGGGCGGTGGCGTGGCGAGATGGCCGGGCTTTGTCTGCACCGCGGGAAGCACCGAATGGCTCGGCGCCTCCCGGGCCCGGCACTAGCCATTGCTGAGGAGAACAACACAATGTCCCTAGGCCTGATCTTCGCGATCGTCTGCGCGCTCGTCGCCATCGGCTACGGCGTGGTATCCATCCGTTGGATACTCGCCCAGCCGCAGGGCAACGAGCGTATGCGGCAGATCGCCGGCGCCATCCAGGAGGGCGCCTCTGCCTATCTGAATCGTCAATACCTGACCATCACCGTCGTGGGCGTGCTGCTCATGGCGGCGCTCTCGCACATGCTGGGGCTCGCCACCGGCGTCGGCTTCCTGATCGGTGCCTTGCTGTCGGGCGCCGCCGGCTACATCGGCATGAACATCTCGGTGCGCTCCAACCTGCGCACGGCCGAGGCCGCCCACAACGGCATCGACGCCGCGCTGCAGGTGGCCTTCCGCGGCGGCGCCATCACCGGTCTGCTGGTGGTGGGCCTGGCGCTGCTCGGCGTCGCCGGCTACTACTTCTTTCTGGCGCCGTCCGATCCGTCGGACATGGAGGCCCAGATGCACGCGCTGCATGCCCTGGTGGGCCTCGCCTTCGGCGGCTCGCTGATCTCCATCTTCGCGCGACTCGGCGGCGGCATCTTCACCAAGGGTGCCGACGTGGGCGCGGACATCGTCGGCAAGGTGGAAGCCGGCATCCCGGAAGACGACCCGCGCAACCCGGCGGTCATTGCCGACAACGTGGGCGACAACGTCGGCGACTGCGCCGGCATGGCCGCGGACCTGTTCGAGACCTATGCCGTCACCGTGGTGGCCACCATGCTGCTGGGCGGCCTGCTGCTGGGCCACTACGGCGCCAACGCCATCGTCTATCCGCTGGTGCTGGGCGGCGTATCCATCATCGCCTCAGTCATCGGCACCTACTTCGTCAAGGCGAAGGAGGGCGACTCGCGCATCATGGCGGCGCTCTACAAGGGCCTCATCGTGGCCGGCGTCATCGCCTTCGCGCTGTTCATCCCTATCACCTGGATGATGCTGCCGTCGACCCTGGCCATCGAGGGCACCGGCGAAGCCTTCAGCCGCTGGGGCGTGCTCGGCTCCGCCGGCATCGGCCTGGCGCTGACGGGCCTGATGGTCATCATCACCGAGTACTACACCGGCACCGACTACAGCCCGGTGCGCAAGATCGCCCAGGCGTCCACCACCGGTGACGCGACGAACATCATCGCGGGCCTCGGCATCTCCATGAAGGCCACCGCGGCGCCCGTCATCGTCATCTGCTTCGCCATCTGGGGTGCCTACTCCATGGCCGGGCTGTACGGCATCGCCATCGCGGCGACGTCCATGCTCAGCATGACCGGCATCATCGTCGCGCTGGACGCCTACGGCCCGATCACCGACAACGCCGGCGGCATCGCCGAGATGGCGGAGATGGACGAGAAGATCCGTGCCATCACCGACCCGCTGGACGCCGTCGGCAACACCACCAAGGCGGTCACCAAGGGCTACGCCATCGGCTCCGCCGGCCTCGCCGCGCTGGTGCTGTTCGCGGACTTCACCAACACCCTGGCCGGCGAGGGCAAGCACCTGGCCTTCGAGCTGAACAACCCGGCGGTGTTGATCGGGCTGTTTATCGGCGGCCTGGTGCCCTACCTGTTTGGCGCCCTGGCCATGGAGGCCGTGGGCCGTGCCGCCGGCGGCATCGTCAACGAGGTGCGCCGGCAGTTCAAGACCATGCCCGGCATCATGGACTACAGCCAGAAGCCGGACTACTCACGGGCCGTGGACATGCTCACCCGCAGCGCCATCAAGGAGATGATCGTGCCCTCGCTGCTGCCGGTGCTGATGCCCATCGTGGTGGCCTTCGGCATGCAGTGGCTCATGGGCGGTGACGCCGGCGCGCTGGCGCTGGGCGGCATGCTCATCGGCACCATCGTCACCGGCCTGTTCGTGGCCATCTCCATGACCACCGGCGGCGGCGCCTGGGACAACGCCAAGAAGTACATCGAGGACGGCAACTTCGGCGGCAAGGGCTCCGATGCGCACAAGGCGTCGGTGACCGGCGACACCGTCGGCGATCCCTACAAGGACACCGCCGGCCCCGCCGTGAACCCGCTGATCAAGATCATCAACATCGTCGCGTTGCTGATCGTCCCGCTGATCGTCGTCTGACGACGACCCCGGCCGGCAGGGAGGCCGGCCGTACGCCCGAAGCTTTCGGGACGCTGGGCCCCAATCGCCACAATAGCTCCCGTCCGCGCGGTCGACGATCATCGAACGCCGCAGGCCGGAAGCTGTCGTTGTCCCCTACGATGACTAACCGTCGTCGCGCCTTGCCGCGGCATGCGCGCCAGCGAGTCCGATGACGCAGCGCTCGCGGACACGGGTGAAACCGCGCCGTATGAAATGACACGCCGGCTCGCGCAAAGCGAGTCGACGCTCGCAGTCAGGCGTGCGCACCGCGGCCTCGATCATTACTCCGACCATAGAGGCCGCCGCCTGCGTAGTCAGGGCATCCTGGTCTGACAGAATCAGGGCTGGAACCCCGTCTATGCAGAACTCAGCAACCGCTGGCCGGGATCATGTTCGAGGCCCGCACCGCGACCCGAGCCAGGCGGCGCTGGCCGAGCGCCCCGCCGCGGACAAGGCCCACAGTTTTGCTGCACCTGCGTTAAACTGCCCGGCTTGCTAGTGCTTCGCTGCGGAAATTTCGAGACCGGGCTCCCTCGTGGTCGTGGTCGTAATCGAATATCCGGATGGTTGAGATCACGATCACGACAACGACAACGACAACGACCTGAGACGGTCTCGGGACTTGTGCACTGGTGCACTAGTTTCTCCTTCATCCATGGCCCCATCGACGGGGTCCCGATACTCATTCCCCAACACCCAGAGGAGCCCCGCATGGACCTTCAGCTCGTCCCCCGTGGCGACAACGTCCCCAACGAAGTAAACGTCATCATCGAGATTCCGTCCCACGCCGAGCCGGTCAAGTACGAGATGGACAAGACCACCGGCGCCATGTTCGTGGACCGTTTCATGTCCACCGCCATGCACTACCCGTGCAACTACGGCTACGTGCCCCACACCCTGTCCTCCGACGGCGACCCGGTGGACGTCATGGTGGTCACCCCCTACCCGCTGATCTCCGGCTCCGTCATCAAGTGCCGGCCCATCGGCGTGCTCAAGATGACCGACGAGTCCGGTGACGACGCCAAGATCCTGGCGCTGCCCATCGACAAGTTGTTCAAGGGCTATCGCAATGTCGAGAGCTTCCGCGACATGCCCCCGCACCTGCTCGACCAGATCGCCCATTTCTTTGAGCACTACAAGGACCTCGACGAGGGCAAGTGGGTCCGCATCGCCGGCTGGGGTGGCCGCGAAGAGGCCCGCGAAGAGATCATGGCCAGCGTCAAGATGTTCGAGGAAGCCCCCGAGAAGCCCCACTTCTGAGCCGGTGCGCCAGCGCAGGGATGCGACGCCCTGAGACGGTGACAGTATTGCTCGCAACGCCGAAATCGAGCGGAGCGTAGGTCGGGTTAGCGATAGCGTAACCCGACAATCAACGGCTGACCGACTCCTGGTGTCGGGGTACGCTGCGCTAACCCGACCTACTCAGAGGGCTAAGTCGATGCCGGTGACGAGCGCGCCGGGCAGGAGGGCGCTGTCGGTGCCGCGGCCGTCGTAGGTCTCGGCGGAGAGGCGCAGCTCGCGCTCGGCGGTCAGACCTTCCAGGCGATCGCCGAGGAGGTGGTAGAGGCTGTCGTCGAAGCGCATGACGGCGAGCGGCGCGACGGGCTCCCCGTTCTCGACCCAGAAGGTGCCGAAGCGGGTCATCCCGGTCATGCGGCAGGCGTTGCGGTCGGACCAGTTGCAGTACCAGAGGTTGCCGATGAGGATGCCGGTGTCGAGTTGGCGCAGGGCGTCGCCCCCGGCGAGCTCGCCGGGGGCGATGGCGAGGGACTCGGGGTACTCGGCGGCGGCGTTGACCACGGCGTCGTACTCCTTGGCGCTGCGGGCGTCGGTCAGGCAGTCCTGATACCAGCCTTCTTCGATGAGCTTGACCTGGTCGGGCTTGGTGAAGCCTTCGTCGGTGAAGCCGGCGGCGAGGCCGCGCTGATGCTCCTCGATGATGGTGAGCTTCGGGCTAAGCTGCTTCTCGCCGGTGGCGAGCTGGAGCAGCGGGGTCTGCCGAGTGCGGTGGTCGCGGAGTCCGAAGCCACCCCACGCGAGTAGGTCCATCAGCTCGGCGAGGGCGGCCGGGGCGAGGTAGGCGCGATACCGGCCGGGCTCGATGCGGTGCTCGGCCCGCCCCAGCACGTAGAGCTCCGCGCGCTGCTGGTTGACCTTGTGGCGCAGTTGGCCCGGGTCCCAGTCGAAGCCGGAGTAGCTGGCCTTCACGGCCTTGTCGCGGTCCAGGTAGCAGGACCAGTCCAGGTTGAAGCTCTTGCTGGCGTGCCAGTGACGGTGGCCGATGGAGCTGGCGAGTGCTTCAACGACCGCGCCCGCGGCCCAAATGCCCACCAGGTCGAGCCCGGCGGCGAGGTCCGTCAGGGCGCCGATGGCGTCGACGGTGGCCGGCAGGTCGGCGTCGATGCTGCGCTCGGAGGTCGCGGGCGCGGTGGAGTAGTTGAGGTACGGGTCGTCGGGCACGTGGGCGATGCGCTCGCGCAGTTGACCGAGCAGGGCGCGCGCCTGGGCGAGGTCCGCGTCGGCGTTACCGCCGAGCTGACAACCGCCTTCCACCTGTCGGCCGCCATCGATGAGCGTGAGCCCGAGCCCGGCGCTGTCCACGCTGCCGGCCTGGCGCACCCGGTTCTCGTTGAGCCGCACGAAGTCCGAGCGCTCGGCGTCGAGGCCCGCGAACAACACCTCGTCGCCCCTGAGCCCGTCTTGCAGGGTGTCGAACAGCCGGTAGAAGTCGTCCTGTCTCATAGTCCCCCTCCAAACACCTCGATGTCCCGAAACAGGCAGGGCGGCGAAGCGTGACCGACGTAGACCGACTGGTTGGGCTCGCCCTTGCCGCAATTCTGCACGCCGCGCACCTCCAGGGTCTCGCGGCCGCCCACGCCGTCCAGGCTGCGCCAGAAGCGCTCTGAGATGCCGCGGTAGCCGGGATTGCGCACCAGGCCGGTCAGCTCGCCGTCCTCGATGAGCCGGCCGAGCTGGCAGCCGAACTGGAACTTGTTGCGGCTATCGTCGATGGACCAGGAGCGGTTGGTGTCCATCAGCACGCCGCGCTCCACGCGGGCGATCATCTCGTCCAGGCCTTCCTCGTTGGGCTCCAGGTTGATGTTGGCCATGCGGTCGATGGCCGGACGGTCCCAGTCGCAGGCGCGCGCGCAGGCCGAGCCGGACAGCCGTGCGCGGCGCTGCGACAGCTCACCGCCGAGGGGCCGTTCCAGGATGCCGTCGCGGATCAGGTGCACGCGCCGCGCCGGCGTCCCCTCGTCATCGGCGGCGTAGCTGGCGAGCTCGCCGGGCACCGTGGGATCGAAGGTGACGTTGAGCAGTGAGGAGCCATAGCGGTAGGTGCCGAACATGTCCGGCGTAACAAAGCTCAGGCCCGCGTAGTTGCGCTCGTCGCCGAGGATGCGGTCCAGCTCCAGCGGGTGGCCGATGGATTCATGGACCTGCAGCGTCATTTGGCTCGGCAGCAGCAGCAGGTCCATGCGGCCGCTGGGGCACTCCGGCGCCTCGCACAGCGCGATGGCCTCGCCGGCAACGCGCCCGGCGTCGTCCAGCAGCGCCGCGGTGGCGAGGCGCTCCAGGCCGCCCTGGCCGGGCCGGTCCGCGCCGCCGCCGGTTCGCGTCTGGGTTTGGCCCGCGATGTGTGCGGTGGCCGCCAGGCCGCTGGCCACGTATTCGAAGGTCTGGGCGATCTCGGCGCCATCGCTGCTCACCAGCAACTGCTGCACGCGGCGGTGGCCGAGCCACGCGGCGCGCTCGACGATTCGCTCGCCGAGCTCCATGCGCGCGCAGGCGTCGCTCAGCAGGCCGAGCTTGTCGGCCAGTGTCATTTGCGCCCAGGGCTGTTGCACTGGGCTGCGGTACTCGATGCGGGCGCTGCTGCGCGGGAACAGGTGCGCATCGAACAGGCCGAGCCGTGCGTGCAGGGCGGCGGCTTCCACCGCGCGTCCGGCGGCGGCGGCGAGGCCGGTGGCCGACAGGTCCGCCGTGGCGGCATAGCCGAGGCCGCCGTCGACGACGACGGTGACCATGGCACCGCGGCCGGTGCCGATGCTGCTGGGCTCGGGTACGTCGTCGCGCACGACGAGTCCCTCGTGGGTCTGGTCCACCAGGCGCAGGGTCCAGTAGTCGCAGGCGGGCGCTCTATCAGCGAAGCGGCGGGCGATCGCCCGCGGCTCGTCCGTTGCGGTGGTTGCAGGCGTAGTCATGGCTACAGTGGTGATGCGTCTTGATGATTGCGGCCCGCTCAGACGGGGCCGTCTGTTGTGAGTCTACTGATTATGGGGTTGGTTCCCGTCGCGCGCAGGCTGGTAGCGGACTCGGGAGCGCCGTTCGTCACATCGTGTCGGAGCCGTGCCGTGGCCGGCGGTGGGCAGCTCCGACGTCTCTGCCATGAACTGAGTGCCCAACCGCCACCGGGACGCTCCCCGGCTAGAGCCGACCCACAACAGGAGCAGCTTGGGGTGCGTGCCGGTTTTAGCCGGCGAGGCTGCAAGCGCGATCGACGCAGCACGATCAACGCGCAAATGATTGCCGCCGGGCGCGTTGACCTAATGGCAGTGGGAGCGCCTACCGCGGCGGCGCCCCCAGGGTGGGCGCCGGGCGGACATGGGATGGTCACGGACGCCACGGCCGCGCGTGCTAAGATTCGCGCCCATGTTGACCTACCCCGACATCAATCCGATCGCCTTCCAGGCAGGACCGCTCAAGGTCCACTGGTACGGCCTCATGTACCTGATTGGCTTTGCGCTCGGCTGGCTGCTCGGCCGCTGGCGCGCGTCGCGGCCCGGAACGCGCTGGACCGGCGTGATGGTGGACGACCTCGTGTTCTACGTGGTCGTCGGCGTCGTTGCCGGCGGGCGGCTCGGCTACATGCTGTTCTATGGCTACGATCAGATCCTCACCAACCCGCTGAGCATCCTGAAGGTCTGGGAAGGCGGCATGTCCTTCCACGGCGGTCTCATCGGCGTGCTGATCGCCATTTGGCTGTTCGGGCGCAAGCACGGCCTGCGCTTTTTCGAGGTGGGCGATTTCGTCGCGCCGCTGGTGCCCCCGGGCATCTTCGCCGGGCGCATCGGCAACTTCATCAACGGCGAGCTGTGGGGGCATCCAACCGCCGTGCCCTGGGCCATGCAGCTCCCATGCGCCCGCTTCCCGGAGCACTGTCTGGGGTTACCCCCCGGCACCCCATTCAGCCCGCCGCTGCACCCGTCTCAGCTCTACGAGGCGGGTCTCGAAGGGCTCGCGCTGTTCGCGCTGTTGTGGTGGTTCTCCAGCCGTCCGCGGCCCACGATGGCGGTGTCGGGCATGTTCCTGCTGCTGTACGGGGTGTTCCGGTTCTCGGTGGAGTTCGTACGCATGCCGGATGCCCATATCGGCTACCTCGCCTTCGGCTGGTTCACCATGGGCCAGCTCTTGTCGCTGCCGATGTTGCTCGCCGGCGTCGTGCTGCTTGCGCTCGCCTACGGGCAGCGCGGTGCGGAGCGGCGCGCGGGACGCAGCACCGGCTGAGCGGCCGCGAAGTATCTCTGTCGCGGCTCGATGTCCCGTGGCCGCCGTAGGCAGTGGCGCTCCCACAGTGTCGACGTGGCTGGAGCAACCGTTACGGCGGGCGGCGCTTGTGGGAGCGGCACTCTAGGTGCCGCGGCCGGCGGCCAGGCAGCACACCACGCCCTGAGTAACCGCCAAGCGGCAGACAGCCGCGTGGCCTTCGTCGCGCCACAAAAGGCAGTGGCGATCTCACAGCGTAAGTGAGGCGGATGAAGCGAAGCGCATCCGCCGTCTTGGCTGCGGTGGATGCGCTCCGCTTCATCCACCCTACGGTGTTCGCGTTGTTTCTGCACCGTCACGAAGCGCTTGCTTCGCCGGCCTTTCTCCCAGTACCCCGTTTCAGCCAAGATTGCAGAGCGCCGACCCGGGTGGGGCTGGAGCTGAGGAACCTGGTCGAAGTTTCTGGTCGTGGTTGTGGTCGTGGTCGTGGTCGTGGTCGTGGTCGTGGTCGGATACTCGACAACGACAACGAAAGCGAGTCTAGGAGAAACGCTGCACTAGGGCGCCGGATTCGGCTGGCGCGTGTGCACCGCCTCGATGTCCGCCAGCACCTCGTCGGATAGCGTCAGGTCCGTGCTGGCGAGGTTCTCTTCCAGCTGCGCCAGCGTGGTCGCGCCGATGATGTTCGAGGTGACAAAGGGCCGGCCGGTGACGAAGGCGAGCGCCATCTGCGCCGGCTCCAGGCCGTGCTTGCGGGCGACGGCGACGTACTCGGCCGTCGCGGCGACGGCCTGCGCGTTCGAGTAGCGGTCGAAGCGCGAGAACAGCGTAATCCGCCCGTCGGGCGGACGCTGCCCGTCCAGGTACTTTCCGCTCAGCATGCCGAACGCCATCGGCGAGTACGCGAGCAGGCCGCACTGCTCGCGCAGGGCCACCTCGGCGAGGCCGATCTCGAAGCTGCGGTTCAGCAGGTTGTACGGGTTCTGGATGCTCACCATCCGCGGCAGGCCGTGCTGCTCGGCCAGCGCCAGGAACCGCATGGCGCCCCAGGGGGTCTCGTTGGAAATGCCCACATGGCGGACCTTGCCGGCGCGCACCAGGTCGCCGAGCACTTCGAGCGTTTCCAGCAGCGGCACGCTCGTGTCCTCCGCCGGGTGTGCGTAGCCGAGCTTGCCGAAGAAGTTGGTCTGCCGGTCGGGCCAATGGAGTTGGTAAAGGTCGAGGTAGTCGGTGCCGAGCCGGCGCAGGCTGCCCTCGAGCGCCTGCTCGATGTTGGCGCGGTCGAGGCGATTATTGCCGCCGCGGACGTGGCTGAGGCCGAGCGCGGACGCGGGGCCGGCCACCTTGCTGGCGATGACGAGCCGCTCGCGGCCGCCGCGCTCCGCGAGCCAGCGGCCGATGTAGTCCTCGGTGCGGCCCTGCGTCTCCGCCTTGGGCGGTACCGGGTACATTTCGGCGCTGTCGATGAAGTTGATGCCGGCGCCGACGGCGCGGTCGAGCTGTGCCGCGGCGTCGGCGGCGGTATTCTGCTCGCCGAAGGTCATGGTGCCGAGGCAGAGTGCGCTGACGCTGATGTCCGTGCGGCCGAGGGGGCGATATTGCATGGATGCTCCGGGCTGATGTGTGCGTGTGTCTAATCTGCGCCTTATTGGGGCAACGGCCAAGACAAGGGGCTAGTGCACCGGTGCACAAGTCCCAAGACCGTCTCAGGTCGTTGTCGTTGTCGTGGTCGTAATCGTGATCTCAACCGTCCGGATATTCGATTACGACCACGACAATGACAACGAGAGAGCCCGCTCTCACCGGCCTGGCAAGTTGCCCGCGGGCCCCGATCCTTCCTTAATATGCTCGCAAACCCAACACTGAGCTGAAGCGTTCATGTCCCGTCACGAGCCGCCACCGCGTCCCGTCCATGTCCCTCGACCCCGCCCTGTTCTCGTCCACCGCCACCTCGGCCGCGGTGGTGCTGTACCTGCTGTGCCTGGCGCTCGCGCTGTGGCTCGCGCCCTGGCGCAAGCTGCTCGCCGCGCGGCTGACGCACGTCTTCTTCGGCGCCTGCGTGCTACTGATGTTCCTGTGGCACATGGAGACGCAGGTGCAGCCCGGGCTCAGCTACCACCTGCTGGGGCTCACGGCCGTGACCCTGATCTTCGGCTGGTCGCTCGCCGTCATCGCCGCGGCGGTGGCGCTGCTGGGGGTCTATCTCAACACCGGCATGCCCTGGGACGGCTTCGCGCTCAACGCCTTGGTGGGCGGCGTGCTGCCCATCACTCTGACCCAGGTGGCGCTGGTGCTGATCCGGCACTACCTGCCCAAGCAGTTTTTCGTCTACGTGATGGTAAACGGCTTCCTGACCGCCGGGCTGGTGGGCGTTGTGATGGGTTACAGTGCGGCCTGGCTGCTGGTGGGCAGCGGCGCCTACACCTTCGCGGAGCTGAGCCAGACCGTACTGCCGCTGTTTCCGCTGATGTTCCTGCCGGAGGCGATGCTGAACGGCTGGATCATGGTGATTCTCGTTGCCTTCCGGCCGCAATGGGTCTACTCCTTCTCCGACGAGCAGTATCTGAAGGGCAAGTGACGTGAGTTGGTTTGGCAAGGCCGTCGGCGGCCTGCTGGGCTTCGCCGCCGGCGGGCCCATCGGCGCCCTGTTGGGCGCAACCCTTGGCCATGGCGTGGACCGCGGCGTGGAGCGGCTCGCCGAAGATTACGGGCTCCCGTTCGGCGACCGCCGCCGCATCGAGAGCGCCTTTTTCAGCGCCACGTTCTCCGTGATGGGCCATCTGGCCAAGGCCGATGGGCGGGTGTCCGAGGCGGAGATCGCGCTGGCGGAGACGGTCATGTCCCGCCTCCAGCTTAGCGGCGAGCGGCGCAGCGCCGCCATCGCGCTGTTCCGCCAGGGCAAGGCGCCGGACTTCGACCTCGACGGCGTCATCGCCCGCTTCCGCCGCGAGTGCATGGGCCGGCGCATGCTGATCCAGCTCTTTTTGGAGGTGCAGTTGCAGGCGGCTTATGCCGACGGCGAGCCGTCGGCTGCCAAGCGCCGTGCGCTGGAGCAGATCCGCCAGGGTTTGGGCATCTCGCCGCTGCTGTTCCGCCAGCTCGAGAACCTGGTGCGCATGCAGCGGCGCTTCGCCGATGCCGCTGCCGCTGCCGGGGCACGTGCCGGTGGGCAGTGGGAAGGCACCTGGCAGCGAGGCTCCGGGGCTGGTGGCGGTGCCGGGCGGCGAGCGCCGAGCACGGGGCCGACCCTGAAGGAGGCGTATGCGGTGCTGGGGGTGCAGCCAAAGGACTCGGACGACGCCATCAAGCGCGCCTACCGCAAGCTCCTGAGCCAGCACCACCCGGACAAGCTGGTCTCCAAGGGGCTGCCGGAGGACATGATCCGGCTCGCGAGCCAGAAGACCCACGAGATCCGCCAGGCGTACGAAATGATCCAGGCGTCCCGCGCTTCGGCGGTGAGCAGGTAGCCGCCGGCGGCCGCTCGCGCGGGCGACCTGCCGGAGCAGGCCTGCCGTGCTCCAAGCGTCAGGTGGCTGGCAAGCGTTCGGTGTAGGTCGGGCCGACGTTAGGAGGCCCGACGGCGCTGTTGGCGTCGGGCTTCGCTATCGCTCAGCCCGATCTACGGGCTTGTGGGAGCGGCACTCTTGGTGCCGCGACCGGCGGCGAGGCAGCACGCCGCGCCCGAGTAACTGCCAGGCGGCGGGCAACCTGCCAGCCGTCGTCGCGCCACAAAAGGCAGTGGCGCTCCCACGCCGGCGCGCCCGGAGCAGCCGTTGTGGAAGGTCGGGTTACGCTATCGCTAACCCGACCGACGGCTGGCCGCATCGGTGCACGGCCCGACCGGCCGTGGACTCCCGCCCAGCCGCGTCAGTCCTTCGTGCGACGGGCCACGCGCAGTCCCACCAGCCCCAGCGAGAGCAGTGCCGCCGTCGCCGGCACCGGCACGAATTCCGCGTTCGTCTGGGTATTGAGCTGAATGTTCAGCGTGTTGCTGCCGTTGGCGGGCACGGTCAGGTAGGCCGTGCCACTATCGCTCAGGGCGCCCGTGACGTCGCCTCCGTCCGCGACCGTGACCGCGACCAGCTCATTCACGAAGAGGTCGAAGTTGCTGTCCATCAACAGCACCTCGGCCTGCGCGAAGGCATCCGCGAAGCCGTGATAGCCCGTCACTGCCTGCGCCACGCCGAGGAAGTACTGCCAGTCGACCGTCACAGTGGCCGCCGTGCCGGTCGTGTTGGTCATCACGATCCGGCCCTCGTTGGACAGGTAGGCCGACGCCGCACTGCCGCCGCTCCTGCCGTTGTTGTACGCCTCCGCGGTGGTCTGGCTATCCTGGGCAATGAACGGATTCGTGGCCAGATCCTGGGTGAGATCCGACGCCGGGCTCTGTAGCGCCGAGGCGACGGCGCTACCGCCGGTGCTGGTGTCGTCGTTGGTCTGCGCGGTGTCGAATTGGTATTCCACCGTGACGCCCGCGGGGACGCCATAGGAAAAGCTGAACTGGGCTTGAGCCGTGGCGCTGGTGATGGCGTCGGCGCCGGCGACGCCGGGCAGGGCCAGCAGCGCGCCGGTGAGCGCCAGCGGTGTCGCGGCGCGCTGAAGCGTATCGAGCAGATGCGTCATGTTTGTTGACTCCTTAAATTGAAGGCGAGTGCCGCTGCCACGCGGGCCGCACCGAGCCTGAAAGCGGCCCGGTGCGTTGTGTGTTGCGTGTTGCGTGATCCGGCGGCGAGCATGCACGCACCCAGGGTGCACGCCCGCCGGCGCGGCTCAGTCCAGCGCCGGGAACTTGAAGTAGCCGACGTAGCCGTACTTGGCCGCCTCGCCGTCCGGGGCATACGGCAGCTCGCCCGTGTCGGACTCGCCGTAGGGGTGCTGGACGACACTCATCAGGTAGCCCCAGCCGTTCAGGTCCGGGTACCAGTAGACCGAGGTGGTCTCGGAGCCGAAGGGCGTGGTCTGCATGCGGGTCAGGTCCTTGGTGCGGAGGTCATAGGCCCAGACCATGTCGATCTGGTGCACGCTGTTGCCGGCGTCCTCGCCGATGACCAGCAGGTTGTACCCCGGCAGGAAGCTGATGTTGTCCGGGTTGCCGATGCTCTCCAGGCTGCAACCGTTGTTGCCGTTCTCGTCCGGCGTCACCGGCTCACCCTCGATCACGCCCTGCATCAGCCGCGCGACATAGCCGCTGTCGATTGCGTTGCCCTCGCTGTCCATGCCGCCGTTGAACATGCGCAGCTCATAGACGCCGCCGCACTTGTTTTCGTTGAGGCGGATGTCGTTGTTGCCGCCGGCGTCGTAGGTGGCATCGCCGTTGGTCATGCCCTTGCTGATCTCGCTGATGGCCAGGTACATCACGCGCCGGGCGGGATCGAAGGTGGCGCCCTCCATCTTGCGGAACTCCGTGGTGGCGCCCTGGAGCGCGGCGTAGCGGCGGGTCTCGAAGCGGGCGAGGACAGCCTCGTCCATGCCCGTGGGCAGGGTGTCCTTGACCTTCAGGCACTCCTGGTAAGGCGCTTCGTGGCCGCTGTTGGTGAAGGTGAGGCCAGTCGGGCAGTCGCCGTTGGTGTCGGGGTCGGCGTAGTCGAACAGGTCGTCGAACTGCACCTCCCAGCGGCCGTCGACGTCGTTGTAGGCGTCGTCGACGAAGGCCTTGACATCGGCGTCGCTGGCGTGGCCAAGGTTGATCCAGCTCAGCCAGGCGTAGCCGCCCGGGCGGCTCGCGTTGTTCTGGATCTGGTGCCACTTGGCGGCGTATAGCGTGCCTGAGCTGAGGTCGCCCGCGGTGTCGGCGACGAACATGGCCAGCATGGTGTTGGTGCCGTCGTCGGTGATGTAGACGGTCTTCTGGTCCGGCATCACGATGGACAGCTCGTTGGCGGTGCGCCCCATCGCGAAGTGCTTGCTGACGCCGGTGGAGCCGTCGGCGTTGACCGTCACCTCCACCGGGTAGCCGTAGCGGTACGGGTTCATCACCGTCTTGGCGACGTCGGGATCGCCTTCCGGATCGTTGTTGTTGAAGGTCCAGCCGGTGTTGTCGTAGTAGGCAGCCTGGGCCGCGTTGTAGGGGGTGATGTCCAGGTTCGGATCGACCCACTCGCGCGCGTCCGGCTCGTATTCCTCCGAACCCAGGTGGGAGTTCCACGGGGTCACGGTGCCGGCGCAGTGCACCCAGCCGCCGTAGACGCCCGAGAAGTCGATCAGCCGGGTGGCCAGCGGCGTCAGCGTGCCGTCGGACGCCTGCTTCAGCTTGGTCAGGTACATGGCGGCGGGGCGGGTCTCGAAATGCGAGACCAGGTACAGGTGGTCGCCCACGCGGTGCAGGGAGTTGAAGTCGTTGGAGTTGGAGATGGCGTCGCCGCAGTTGACGCCGTTCTCGTCGCAACTGGTGTTGCTCTCGTCGGTCAGCGCCGTGCCGTCTTCCATGTAGAGCTTGCCGAAGCGCTCCGTCTGGGTCGCCGACGCCGTCGTGCCCACCAGCAGCGGCAGCGTGTCACCGCTGCGCAGCAGCGTGGTGAAGCCCGTCTGCTCCATCATGCCTTTGATCTTTGCGCTCTGGGATGACAGCACCTCATGCTTTTCCGTGGCCGGGTCCGGCGGGGTTGCGACCGACGCGGCCGGGGCGGGCACTTCTTCCGGGTACAGCGTACCCGCGGTGACGGCGCCGGCGGACAGGGCCAGGGCGCCGGCGATGGCAAAGTGAAGACGGCTCCTGGTCAACGTGGATGGGGTCAACATGGATTGGGTGATCATGGACTGCTCCGTTGGAACGGCGAAACGGACTGCCGATAGGACGTCGGCCCGCGCCGGGAACACGGCGCGTAGGGGGTTGCGTAGCTGCGGGCGGTAGAGTAAGCGGCGACTGTTGCCCAGCCGTTGCAGTGTCGTTTCGGTTCGATGACGGCGCGGCCGTCCGCGGACGACTGTCAATTTTCTTTACAATTCGCGCGCAGCCATTGCCTATCCGTCGGAGTGACGTTCGAGAAAACGTTGTTCAGCAATGGCTTGTTGGCTGTGGCATGCTTCATGCTTAGGGTTTTTGGCGGCGTGCAGGGATCGACAACCGCTGTTACTCGCCGCGCAGACTCCCGAACAGACACAGGCGCGAGACCACCATGAAGATTCACGGCCAGCCCTTGCGCAGAATCGCCGGCCTCTTCGTTGCCGCGTTGCTCTGGATGACCACCGGTGCGGCACGGGCCGGGTTCAGTACGGACTTCGCGATCGGCGATAACCTCTACCGCGACCTCTACGTCGACGCCTTGAGCCTCGACTACAACGCCGGCAGCTCAGTGCTCTCGATCACGGGGAGCGCCAGTACAGGCAGTTGGACCGAGCTCGACGGCGGCGCGATATCGCCCTTCCGAAGCATCGATTTCACGCTGACCGCATCGTTCAGCAGTGGCGGCAGCATCCTGGAGGCGGCTCGGTCTCCATTACGAACACCGGCGCGGCAGGTGACGGTTGGCCGGACGGAGGCAACTTCCTCGGCATACCGACGGATACGCTGCTGCTGGGCGCCACCATCTTCGACTTCTCCATCGAGAAGCTGAACGACACCAGCGGGACCTTCTTCTTTCGGCTCAGCAGCACCAGCAGCGGCGCCGCCACCGAGCTCGGCTGGGACGTGCCGGCCAACGGCCAGATCATCCTCAACGCAACCGGGCTGGACACCGGTTGGGACAGCGGCACCGTGGCGTTCACGGGCAGCGGCAACGCCGATGTCGGTGTGCCATCCCCGGGCACGATCGCGCTGCTTGGGGCTGGCCTGCTCGGCCTCCAAAGGCTGCGGACCAGGGTCTCGTTCCGCCATCGTCGATTTGGTTTTGGTGCCCCAGGATAAGCCGGCATTCCAGGCGGCCGCGGGGCGCGGCTGGTTGGGTTGCCGCTCGCCGGCGGCCTCGGCGGACGGCTGTAGAGACTTTAAGAGTATTCGGTGTCGGTCGGGTTACGCTATCGCTAACCTGACCTACGATCCGCTCGTTCTCGGAGTTGCGAGCAATACGTTCACGGTCTCTTAGGCCTTCGATCTTCTTCTGGTCACCCGTTTCAGTCAATTTCGCACGGCGCCAACCCGGGTGGGGCCGGAGCCGAGAAACCTGGTCGACGTCTCTGCTCGTGCTCGTGCTCGTGGTCGTAATCGGATACTCGACAACGACAGCGACAACGAAAGCA
>NZ_JAJDNQ010000058.1 GCF_022340605.1 Thiohalocapsa sp. | reverse complement strand
TACTGGGTCCGGCGGCTTCTAGCCGCCGGTCGGGGACGAGACGGAGGTGCTGACTGCGCAATTCGGCGATTCGGCGGGGGCTCGGCTTGGGGGCGGGACGCCCCCACTCCCAGTGGCCGGCAAGATGCCGGCGCTCCCCATAGGCGGCAAGATGCCGGCGCTCCCAGTTACCCGAAGAGGTCCTTCAGCGCCTGCAACGTCGTCTGGCGTCCGAGCTCGCCGATGGCGGTGGTGAGCGGGATCTCCTTGGGGCAGACGCGCACGCAGTTCTGGGCGTTGCCGCAGTCGGTGAGTCCACCCTCGGCCATGATGGCGTGCAGGCGGTCGGTCTTGTTGAAGCGACCCAGGGGATGCGCGTTCAGGAGCCGCACCTGGGCGAGGGCGCTGGGGCCGACGAAGGCGCGGTTGTCGTCCGCATTCGTGCGAGAAGAAGCGGGGAACTGCGGGCAGGCGGCGAGGCAGATGCCGCAGCTCATGCAGCGGCTATAGAGATAGTCCGCGACCCACTGGCGCTGGGAGATGCGCGGGGCGCGCTCATGCGTATCCCAAGGTCCGTCCAGGCGCACCCAGGCTTGCACGCGCGTAAGGTTATGGAAGATCCGGGCGCGGTCGACCATGAGGTCCCGCACCACCGGGAACTTGGGCAGGGGCTCGAGGCGGATGACATCGCCCAGGTCCTCCAGCAGTGTCGAGCAAGCAGGCCGCGGCATGCCGTCGATGAGCATGGCGCAGGCGCCGCAGACCTCTTCCATGCAGTTGTGCTCGAAGGCGATGGGGTCCACACGCTCGCCGTCGACGGTGACCGGGTCCAGCCGCAACGCCCGCAGCACGGAGACGACGTTGTCGCCCGGCCTCGGGTGTACGCGGAAGCGCTGCCAGTAGGGCGCGCTGTCCGGCGCATCCTGCCGGCGGATGCGCAGCTCGACGTGCCGGTGCTCGCAGGCGCGCGCCTGTTCGACATCGCCGCCGGTCCGCGGCGCGGCGTCAGCGTCGCGGTCGCGTTCGCGGCCGGCAGCATCGGCCCCGTCGCGCGTCAGGTGCAGCCCACTGCCCGCGATACCTGTCATTCAGCGTCCTCCGGGAACGTTCTGTGCACGCTCTCAGTCTGTGCATTCCGCGCGAATGCCGCCGTAACCGGGTGCATCAGCGGTAGTCCCGCGGCTGGTCCGGCGTCATCACGCTGAGGTCCACGGGCTCGAATTCGATGCGCGGGCCGTCAACGGTATGCTCCGCGACCGTGGTCTTGAGCCAGCGCTCGTTGTTCGCCTGCCAGCGCTCACGGTAGCGCTCCCATTGCGGATCGGCCGGATCACGCGTTGACGGTAGGGGCAGGTCGAACTCGGGCTTGTAGTGCGCGCCCCGGCACTCGTCGCGGGCGCGGGCGCTGGCGGCCATGACGCGGGCGAGCCGGATCATGTCCTGCACCTGCCGCGCATGGGCCAGGGTCTGGTTCGCCCAGGGGCTCGCCTCGGCGAGGTCCATGTGCGCGGCGCGGCGCTCCAGCTCGGCAAGCTCGTCCAGCGCTTGGTCCAACGTGGCGTTATCGCGTACGACACCGACCCGGCTCGTCATCAGCGCGCCCAACTCTTCGTGGAGCCGGTAGGCGCTCTCGTGGCCTTGACCCGCCATCAGCTCCCGGTTGCTGGACACCTGGCGCGCGACCTCCGCCTCGAAGGGCGCGCCGGGCATGGCCTCGGCGCCGCGCTCGATGCCGGCGAGATGGCTCAATACCGCCTCGCCCGCGACGCGCCCGGAGTAGGACGCGGACAACAGCGAGTTGGCGCCGAGCCGGTTGGCACCGTGGTAGGCGTAGTCGCACTCGCCGCAGGCATAGAGCCCGGGGATGCTGGTGGCGTGGTTGCGCGGGCTGCCGGGGGTGACGCCGCCGGTGGCCGAGTCGTGCTCGAAGTCGACCCAGAGCCCACCCATGGCGTAGTGGGCGGCCGGGAAGATCTCCATCGGCGCGTCGAGCGGGTCGCTGCCGGCAAACTTGCGGTAGATGGACAGGATGGCGCCGAGCCGCGCCTCGACGAAGTCCCGGTCGAGATGGGTCAGGTCCAGATAGACCCGGTCGCCGCCGCCGATACCCTGGCCCAGCTCGCGGCAGACCCGCCAGATGGCGCGCGAGGCGATGTCCCGCGGCACCGTGTTGCCGTAGGCCGGATACCAGTCTTCCAGGAAGTACCAGCGCTCCGTCTCCGGGATACGGTTGGGCTCGCGGCGGTCGGCCGGGTCCTTCGGCACCCAGACGCGCCCGCCCTCGCCGCGCGCGGCCTCGGACATGAGCCGGGTCTTGTCCTCCCCGAGCATGGCGGTGGGGTGGAACTGGAAGAGCTCCGCATTGGCGAAGCGCGCCCCCTGCTGGTAGACGCGGCTCGCGGCGGCGCCCGTCGCATTGGTGGAGCAGGTGGTCTGGGGTGCGTAGAGCTGGCCCAGGCCGCCGGTGGCCAGCACCACGGCATCGGCGCGGAAGGCCCGCACCTCGAGCGAACGCAGGTCCATCGCGACGATGCCGCGGCAGACGCCGTCGGTGTCCTTCACCAGCGCCAGGAACTCCCACCACTCGTGCTTCTCGACCCACCCTTCGGCCTCAAGCCGGCGCACCTGCTGGTCGACGCCATGCATGAGCTGCTGACCCGTGCTGGCGCCGGCGAAGCAGGTGCGCTTGTTCTTGACGCCGCCGAACAGGCGCTGATCCAGCAGCCCCTCCGGCGTGCGCGAGAAGGTGACGCCCATGCGCTCGAAGGTGCGGATCAGCCCCGGTGCGGCCTCGCACATGGACTTCACGGGCGGCTGGTTGGCGAGCCAGCTGCCGCCCCTGAGCGTATCGCGGATGTGCTGCGCGACGGTGTCGTGTTGACCCTTCGCGTCCAGCACCGCGTTGATGCCGCCCTGGGCGCAGACCGAATGCGAGCGCATCACCTCGAACAGCGAAAACAACTGCACCCGGTGCCCGCCGCCGGCGATGGTGAGCGTCGCCCAAAGCCCGCCGAGCCCGCCGCCAACGACGATGACCCGCCGCCCGCTCACGCCCCGCCCCCCACCGGCGCGGTCAGATAGCCGACGAGCCCGTGGGTGCCGATGGCGCCCAGCAGCAGCCCGCCCGCCGCGCAGAGCCAGCCGAAGCGCCGCTGTGCCATGGCGCTCGTGGTGAGCCCCCAGCTGATGGCAGCCGTCGCCAGCCCGTTGGCGAAGTGCACCACCGCGAGCCAGAGTCCAACCAGGTAGAAGCCGAACACCCAGGGGTTCGCGAGCGCCGCGCGCATGTGCCCGAACAGGTCGGCGTGGATGGCCGGGTCCACCAGGCCGGCCATGCGCGTCATGCCCACGTGCAGCAGGATGAACACCAACAGCCCGATGCCGGAGATGCGCTGCAGCCAGTACAGCCGGTTGCGCAGATACGAATAGCGCAGCGGCTCGGCGCGCCCGCCGCCGATGATTACCAGCCCATAGAGCGCGTGCAGCAGCAGCGGCAGCGCGATGAGCCCGATCTCGATGAAGGGCAGGTAATTGAGCCCCGCCAACGCGCCGACCACCTCCCGGTTGAAGTGCTCCGCGCCGAACCGCGACTGGCTGTTCTCCCAAAGGTGGAAGGCCAGGAAGGCGCCCACGGGCAGAATGCCGAATAGCGAGTGCAGGCGCCGCAGCAGGAAGTGGGGGCTGGCGATGGAGGCGGACATTGGGCGGGAAGTGCAGGGTAACGAGATACGGAATGATGCCGTGCGTAGTGCCAGGTGCGTCGTATGTTGTTCGCGGTAGAGCCGCCGGGAGCCTCGGAGCCGGTGGCTGCCGCCGGCGGGTCGGCTGGCTGACCGCGGCCCCATCGGCAAGCATAGACCCCAATGATGCCGCTGATGTGATCCTGCTCAGCGTATCGGCATATTCCTGATTACTGATAAATCCGCGGGCACGAGCCTGGCGGAGACGCTTCAGCTCGGGCAAGCCCGGCCTGCTCGCCACCGCGGCGCGACTGTGGCACGATCCAAGCCCCGACAAGTCCTGTGGAGAAGCCCCGCGCATGCGACTCGGCGTCGACCGTCTGCTCATCGAGCCCGAACTGCGCAAGCCGCTGGCCGGTCGGCGCATCGCCCTGCTCGGGCATCCCGCGTCCGTCAACCACGTGGGGCGGCACAGCCTGGATGCGCTGATGAGCCTGGTGGGTGGTGACGGTGGGCTCAACATCACCGCCGCGTTCGGCCCGCAGCACGGCATGCGCGGCGACAAGCAGGACAACATGGTGGAGTCCGACGACTACGTGGACCCGATCCACCGCATCCCAGTGTTCAGTCTCTATGGCGAGGTCCGCCGCCCCAGCGACGCCATGCTGGACACCTTCGACGTGCTGCTGGTGGACCTGCAGGACATCGGCACCCGCATCTACACCTACGTCACCACCCTCGCCTACGTGCTGGATGCCTGCGCCAAGCACGGCAAGACGGTCTGGGTGCTGGACCGCCCGAACCCCGCCGGCCGCCCCATCGAGGGCAGCCTCCTGGAGCCCGGCTGGGAGAGCTTCGTCGGCGCAGGGCCTTTGCTGATGCGCCACGGTCTTACCTTCGGCGAACTGGCCAAGTGGCTCGTCGTCGCCAGGGGCCTGGACCTCGACTGCGAGGTCGTTCCCATGCAGGGCTACGACCCCGCCGCCGGCCCGGGCTTCGGCTGGCCGCGGGACCAGCTCGCCTGGGTCAACCCGAGCCCCAACGCCTCCAGTCTCAACATGGCGCGCTGCTTCCCGGGCACCGTGCTGCTGGAAGGCACGACGCTCTCCGAGGGCCGCGGCACCACGGTGCCACTGGAGATCATGGGCGCGCCGGACCTCGACATCTGCCGGCTGCTGAAGTGCATGGAGACCTTGCAGGCGGATTGGATGCAGGGCTGTCAACTGCGCTGCTGCGGCTTCGAGCCCACCTTCCACAAGCACCAGGGCCAGCTCTGCCACGGCTTCCAGATCCACACCGACTCGGTGCACTATCAGCACGACGCCTTCCGCCCCTACCGGCTCACAGCGCTGTTCCTCAAGGCGCTGCGGCTGGAATACCCGGACTATGAGATCTGGCGCGACTTCCCCTACGAGTACGAGACCGAGCGCCTCGCCATCGACCTGCTGACCGGCGGGACCTTCCTGCGGGAGTGGGTGGACGACGCCACCGCGGAGCCCGCCGACCTCGACGCACGTCTCACGCCGGACGAGGCGCGCTGGGCCGAGGAACGGGCGCCTTACCTGCTCTATTGAGCCGATTCCACCCCGCTGCCCGTGGGCACGAAGTCGTAGGTGGGGCTGAGCGAAGCGAAGCCCGACGCGTGCGTTGGGTGCAGCGCATGCCGTCGGGCCTCCTGGTGTCGGCCCGACCTACGGCGTCGCAGGCCCCGCGCTACCCGGCCTCCAGCGCGGCCAGATCCCGGTCGCGCATCCCGAGCAGGTACAAAATCCCGTCCAGCCCCACGGCGCCGATGGCGTGCCGGGCGCGCTCCTTCACCAGCGGCTTGGCGCGGAAGGCGATGCCGAGTCCGGCGATGGAGAGCATGGGCAGATCGTTGGCGCCGTCGCCGACGGCGATGACCTGCTCCAGCCGGATGCCCTCGTGGGCGGCGATCTCGCGCAGCAGCTCCGCCTTGCGGGCGCCGTCGACGATGGGGCCGGAGACCTTGCCGGTGAGCTTGCCGTCCTCGAACTCCAGGCGGTTGGCGTGCACGTCGTCGACACCCAGCCGGCGTTGCAGGTGCTCGGCGAAGTAGGTGAAGCCGCCGGACAGGATGGCGACGCGAAAGCCCAGTGCCTTCAGGGTGCGGATCAGCCGCTCGGCGCCGTCGGTGATGGGCAGCCGCTCGGCGATGCCGGCCAGCACCGACTCCGGCATGCCTTCCAGCAGCGCCATGCGGCGGCGGAAGGACTCGCTAAAGTCCAGCTCCCCGCGCATGGCCGCCTCGGTGATGGCGGCCACCTGCGCGCCGACGCCGGCGGCGGCCGCCAGCTCGTCGATGACCTCCGTCTGGATCAGGGTCGAGTCCATATCGAAGCACACCAGCCGGCGGTTGCGGCGGAAGACGTCGTCCTCCTGGATGGCGATGTCGAGGTCCATGTCGGCGCCGAGTCCCAGAAACTCCGCATGCAGCGCGCCCACGTCCGGCACCGGCCCCTTGAGCCAGAGCTGGATGCTGGCATGCCCGGTGCGGGCGGCTTCCGGCCGGCGGGAGATGCGCCCGGACAGCCGCGTGATCTGCTCGATGTTCAGCCCGTTGCGGGTCACCAGGGCCGACACCCGGGCGATGTGCTCCGCGGTGATCGCCCGACCGAGCAGGGTCACGATGTGCCGCGGCTGGCCCTGCTCGCCCACCCAGTGCTCATAGTCGTCGGCGGTCACCGGCGTGAAGCGCAGGTCCAGCCCCAGCTCGTGCGCCTTAAACAGCAGGTCCCGGAACACCGGGCAGCCGCCGGCGTCGTCCGGCAGCTCCACCAGCAGCCCCAGCGCCAGGGTGTCGTGGATCACGGACTGGCCGATGTCGAGCACCGTGACGTCGTACTGCGCCAACACCCCGGTCAGCGCCATGGTGATGCCGGGTCGGTCGCGGCCGGCGATGTCGATTTGGATGATCTCGGGCATGGTTGGACGGCTGGTTGGAGCGGAGCGATTGCGGATCAGGGCGAGAGTTTAGCGGGGGAGAAAGTACGGGATAGCCCGTCTCGTCCCGGAGGCGACACGGCCGGAGCCGCGGCCGGAGTGGCGACCTGAGCCGCGGCCGGAGTGGCGGCCGGAGTGTCGCCCTCCAGAGCGACACCCGTGGCCAGCTCATGGCGACATGCTGACTGCCGCGCGCCGTCCGCATGGGCGCCCACTGGGAGCGCCGGCGTCTCGCCGGCCACTGGGAGCGCCGGCGTCTCGCCGGCCACTGGGAACGGGGGCGTCCCGCCCCCGGTATGGGAAGTTGGCGCCTCCCCGGAGCAGTTATTCGGGGCCTTCGGTTCATCCCATAGCGGCGGCTGGAAGCCGCCGCTCCCAGTTGCCGGCAAGATGCCGGCGCTCCCAGTGGCCGGCAGGATGCCGGCGCTCCCGGACGGCGCTCCCGGACGGCGCTCCCGGACGGTGCTCTCGGGCGCTGCTCCCGGTCGCGGGCGATATCGGCGTTTCCGGACGTCACCGGCGCGGCTGCGGCGCCGGCGGCGGCAGGGCGTGCTCGCCGTCCTGCGGGTCGATGACGCCCACCGGGCGACCGGCCATGCCGCAGTAGCCCCAGTCGTCCACCGGGTTCTCCGGCGGCTGGCCGTCGCGACGCGGTGTGGCCCAGCGCCAGGCCATGCAGTGGGAGCCCTTGCAGCCGATGTTGATGGCATGGCTGCCGAGCAGTGGGCAGGCCACCATCTTGGCGTGTTTCTCTTTGACCAGCATGGGGTGCGTCCGGCCCGGCAGGGCATTGTTCGGGAGAGCACACTTTAGCGTATGGGGGGAAGTGCGGAGTGCGGACGCCCGTGGGAGCGGCGTCCTCGCCGCGACGCAGCGGCGACGTGGACGTCAGAGGCCGAGAAGCACAGGCTGCTTCTGCTAGTGCACCAGTGCACCAGTGCACCGGTCCACAAGTCCCGAGACCGTCTCAGGTCGTTGTCGTTGTCGTAATCGTGATCTCAACCGTCCGAATATTCGACCACGACCACGACCACCACCACGAGCTAGCCCGGTCTCGGAATTTCCGCAGGAAGCACCAGCCCCTAGCCTCCAGCCCCAGCCCCTTTGCCCCGAAACCGCCGCTCGAAGGTCGCGTCGTAGAGCTTCGAGGTGGCCCCATCCGCGAGCTTGCGCGCGCCCAGCGCCGGGCTGACGAGGATCAGCGCCTGCCGCACGATGCCGGTCTCCCGGCAGCGGCTGGCGATGTCCGCGAGAGTGGCGCGCAGCACCAGTTCCTCGCCCGGCCAGGTGGCCTTGTGCACCACGACCACCGGTGCATCGGGCGCCCAGCCGGCGCCCATCAGGGTCTCGGCGACGGCCTCGATGCGCTCGAT
>NZ_JAJDNQ010000016.1 GCF_022340605.1 Thiohalocapsa sp. | reverse complement strand
AGCGCGGCGGGGTAGGGGCATTCCGGCGCGCGCCGGTATTCCACGGCGACGATGATCCGGCCCGTGGCCAGCGCGAGCTTGCGGGCGATAGGGTCATAGATGGCCACGCTGCCGGACACGTGCCCGCCCCCATGCAGAAACAGCGCGACGGGCCTTGTCTCCTTCGGTGCCGGGTGGTAGATGCGCACCGGCACCGGATACTCCGGCGCCGGGATGACGTCGTCGCGCACCAGGGCCACCTCGGGCCGGTCGGTGACGCAGGTGCGCGTCAGGGTGTCGAAGACCTCGCGCGCGTTGATGACCGTGAGCCGGTCGCCGTTGGCGACGGCCGCCGCCTTGGCCGCGCGTATCTTCTCCAGCCAGTCGCGCAGCGGCTTCGGGATGGCGGCATCGCGCTCGCGTTGCATGCTCAGGCAATCCGCCGCACGGCGCCCGAATCGTCACCGAGAATGGCGACGGGCTCCTCGCCGAGCGCCAGCGCAAGCCGGTTCATCATGTCGATGGTCTCGCGGCTCATCTCCTCGCGGGGGCCGGCGATCTGCTCGCACAGCGCCAGGGCGCGCTTGCGCTCGTCTTCCGTGCGCAGCAGCTTCGGCAGCGTCGCCAGGGCCGCCTCCGGCTCGTAGCCGACGACGAGCGTCTCCTTGTGGATCATGCGGGTGCGGTGCTTGGGCTTCATGCTGGCGAAGGGCTCGGTGGCGAGCAGCATCTGGTTGGAGCGCTCCAGCCGCGAGCGGCGCACTTCCTTGCGCGAGTGGGCCAGGAAGATCAGCATCCGGATGACGCCGTCGGCGAAGGTGCCGAGGTCGATGCGATCCAGCGCGTCCTGCACCTCGGTGAGCGTGCGCAAGTCCTCGCGCGGCTGGGACTCCGCCACCGTGACGGCGAGCCGCTCGCCGAGCGCCTGCACCTGCGGCGCACCCCACAGCAGGTTGAAGTTCCACTCGATCAGCGCGTTCTGCAGGTCGCGCACGCCGTCCCACCACTGCGTGACCAGCCCGGCGTTGAAGCGCTCCCACTGGCGGAAGGGGTTGTCGTCCGGCGCCGCCTGGCGCTGCTCGCGGACTTGCGCGGCCAGGTCCTTGACCGGCTGCATGGCGGGGTTACGGTCGCTGGCGAGCCAGCGTTGCAGGCGCATGGGGCTTGCGTTGGCCAGTAGCTCCGAAGTCGCCTGGTTGGTCATGGCCCGGATGAAGGGGCGGATGGCCAAGTCGTAGACCTCGGTACTCAGCTCGGAGAAGCGAGCCACTGTCGCGAAGGGCTTGTCCGAGTCGTCGCCGCCGCACTGCTCCATCATCTGCTCGATGCTGCGCTCGGCGAAGGCGACCTTGAAGGTCTTCTCGACGCCCTCGCCGCGCTCTTCGGTGATGACCATCTCGTACAGGCCGGGGGACAGCGCCTCGATGGCCTTGAGCGTGGAGACGATCTCCTCGTGCTCCTTTTTCGCCACCGATGAGGACACGAAGATGCCCAAGTGGCCGACGCTCGGGTGCAGGGTGTAGAGGATGCGCTGGCCGCGGGCCTTGATCTCCTCCACGCCGGTGTAGTGGTCCGCGATCCAGCCCAGCGCCTGCTGCGGCGGGGTGATGTTGTCCCCGTGGGAGGCGAAGACGATGATGGGCGAGTTCACGTCGCGCAGGTCCACGTGGGTGCGCTCGGTGAGGTTCGCCTTGCCGCGGCCCAAGCGGTTGCCGACGAACAGGTTCTCGACGATCCAGGCGATCTCGTCGGTGGTCATGTAGTAGAAGCTGCCCCACCAGCGCTCGAAGCCGACAAAGCGCGGCACCTCGGTGTCGATCTTGTCCCAGAGGCTGTAGTACTTCTCCCACCAGGTGTTGCTCGGCGAGAGCCGCTCGAAATTGAACACCAGGTTGGCGCCGTCGAACAGCCCGTTACCGAGGTCGGAGAGCAGGTGCACGGTGCTGGCACCGCCGACCAGGCCGCCCAGGTAGCGCATCGGGTTCTTGCCCTTCTGCCCGGCCCAGTAGGACAGCGGCGCGCCGTTGGCAACAACCGGACCGGTGATGTCCGGGTTGGTGGCGGCGAGCAGCATGGACGCCCAGCCGCCCTGGCAGTTGCCGATGATGACGGGCTTGGGCGAGTTGGGGTGCAGCCGGCGCACCTCGCGCACGAAGTCGGCCTCGGCGGCGGTGACGTCCGCCAGCGTCTGGCCCGGCATCGGCATGCGCGTGAAGGTGACGAAGTACGTCGGATGGCCGCCGTGGATGGCCGCGCCCACCTCGCTCGCGTGCTTGAAGCCGCCGATGCCGGAGCCGTGGCCGGCGCGGGGATCGATGATAATGTAGGGCCGGCCGTCCTCGCGCACCGTCACGCCCTCCGGCGGCACGATGCGCACCAGGGAGTAGTTCACCGGGCGCTCCAGCTTGCTGCCGTCCACGACGATCTCGTGTTCCCAACTCAGCACGGTGCGGTTGCTGCCTTCCTCGTGCTCGACGAAGTGGTTGCCCCGCTCGCGCATGGCGTCGGCGTAGAGCACCGTGCGCTGGGCGCCGTCCACCAGGTATTCCCACCACGCTTGCGGCAGCGCCGGGCTGACCATGCCGTCGAGGACCTGCTGCCAGGTCTCGAGGTTGGCCTTGGCATTCTGCTGCGCGGTCTCCATCGCCCGCTTGCCATGGGCCTGGAGGATGATGCCGAGGTCGCGGCCGTATTGGACGTACGCGTCGTCGTGCCCGTCGAAGGTCTTGTGCCATGACTGGCCCCAGGACTCGGTCCAATCGGTCAGGGCGTTGCGCATCTCGGTCTGCGGGAAGAGCTTGGTGATGGCGAACATGGGGGCGCTCCGGGGGCTGCTGGCGGGTTTCTGCTTTCGTGGTTTGGATCGATGCATGCCTTAGCGCGTGGGAACCAGGGCGGCACGCTAGGCGCCGCCGACGACCTGCAGCGTGTGGCGCGCGATCATCCGCTCCTCGTCGGTGGGGATGACCCAGACCGCGGGCCGCTGATCCGCGGGGCTGATGCGCAGCCCGTGCCCGACATGGCCTGCGGCGTTGACGGCCGCGTCGATCTCGATGCCGAGCCAGGCCGCATCGGTGCAGACGCGCTCGCGGATATCGGCGTCGTGCTCGCCGACGCCGGCGGTGAACACCAGGGCGTCCAGGCCCCCGATGGACGCGGCCAGCGCGCCCAGGGTCTGGCCGATGCGGTAGACGAAGTAGTCGATGGCCTCGGCGGCGCGCGGGTCGTCGCTCTGGTGCAGCGCGCGCAGGTCGTTGCTGACGCCGGAGAGGCCGAGCAGGCCGGACTGCTTGTAGAGGAGCTTCTCCAAGTCATCGACGCCGAGCCCGTCCTCGCGCATCAGGAACAGGATGACGCCGGGGTCGAGCAGGCCCGGGCGGGTGCCCATGGGCACGCCGTCCAGGGCCGAGAAGCTCATGGTGGTGTCGATGCTGCGCCCGCCGCGGATGGCGGTCATGCTGCAGCCACTGCCGAGGTGGGCGACGACGACCCGCTCCCCGGCGACGTCCGGCGCCAGTTCCTGAAGCTTCTCGACGATGTACTCGTACGAGAGTCCATGAAAGCCGTAGCGCTTCACGCCACGCTCCAGCAGCGCCCGCGGCAGCCCGAACTGCTCCGTGACCTTGGGCCGGCCGCGGTGGAAGCCCGTGTCGAAGCAGGCCACCTGGGGCAGCTCGGGGTGGTCGGTGGCGACGGCGCGGATGGCTGCGAGGTTGTTCGGCTGGTGCAGGGGCGCCAGTGGAATCAGGCGGGTCAGTACGCCGATGACGTCGGTGTCGATGAGCACGGGCCGGCTATAGTCCTCGCCGCCATGGGCGACGCGGTGGCCGACGGCCATGATGGTCTTGTCGCCGGCGAACTCCGCGAGCCAGCTCCAGATCTGGCGGGACGCCGGCGCGTGTCCGTGTACGTCGCCGCGGGCCTCCCACCAGCTCTCGGAGAGCACCTGACCTTCGCTGGTCTTGGCAACGAAGTGCGGCCGGGTGCCGATGCCCTCCACCTGACCCTTGGCGCGCAGTTGGGGGTCGGTCTGGGGCTCGGTGCTGCCGACGCCGTAGACGGCGAATTTGATGCTGGACGAGCCCGCGTTCAGCGTCAGGATCAGTTCCTCCGAGGACGCGCTCATGACCCCCTCCTCAGTGCGCTGGCTTGTCGTGCAGCCCCTGGCGGACCGCGTGTGCGTGCAGCACCGCGGTGGCGGCCGAGGCACGGCGGGTGCGCACGCTGTCGGCGCGCGAGGTCAGGATGATGGGCACCCGTGCACCCAGCACGATGCCGGCGGCCTCGGCGTTGGCCAGAAAGATGAGCTGCTTGGCCAGGATGTTGCCTGCCTCCAGGTCCGGCGCAATGAGCACGTCCGCGACGCCGGCCACCTGGGAGTCGATCTTCTTGATGCGCGCGGCCTCCAGGTTGATGGCGTTGTCCATCGCCAGCGGGCCGTCCAGAACGCCGCCGGTAATCTGGCCACGGTCGGCCATCTTGCACAGGGCCGCGGCGTCGAGCGTGGACTGGATCTTGGGCCGGACCGTCTCCACCGCGGACAGGATGGCCACCTTCGGCCGCTCCACGCCGACGGTGCGGGCGAGGTCGATGGCGTTCTGGCAGATGTCGCGCTTGGCCTCCAGGTCCGGCGCGATGTTTACGGCGGCGTCCGAGATGAGCAGCAGCTTCGGATAGGTGGGCACGTCCATGACGAAGATGTGGCTGATGCGCCGCTCGGTGCGGATGCCCGTGGCCTTGTTAAGCACCGCGCTCAGCACCTCGTCGGTGTGCAGGCTGCCCTTCATCAGGATCTCGGCGGTGCCCTCGCGGATCAGCTCCACGGCGCGGGCGGCGGCGGCGTGGCTGTGCTCGACGTCCAGGATCTCGGTGCCACCGAGGTCGATGCCGTGCTCCTCGGCGACGGCGCGGATGCGGCCCTCCGGCCCCACCAGGATCGGTGCGATGAAGGTCGCCTCGGCGGCCTCCATGGCGCCCGCCAGCGAGACCTGGTCCACCGGGTGCACGACGGCGGTGGGGATGGGCTCCAGCGCCCGGACCTTGTCGAACAGCGCGGCGAAGCTGTCGTGGTGGCGCACCGAGATATCGGCGACATCCGCCACTTCGATGCGCTGCTTGGTGGTCGGCGCCACGACCACGGCGCGGCCGGTCATCACGCGCTCGCCGGCCTGGTTCACCACCGAGCACTCCAGCCGCACCAGGCGCTCCGGCAGCTTCTCGACCACCTTGACTTTGGCCGTCAGGATGTCGCCTAGCTGCACCTGGCGGTGGAACTCAGCGTCCTGGTTGCGATAGACCGTGCCCGGCCCCGGCAGCACGTTGGCGAGCAGGCTGGAGATGAGCCCGGTGGCCCAGAGGCTGTGGCCGACGACGCCCTTCGCGCCCTGGGCGCGGGCATACTCTTCGTCCATGTGGATCGGGTTCAGGTCGCCGGAGACCTTGCTGAACAGCGCCACGTCGTCGCGGGTCAGGGTGCGCTGCAGCTCCGCGGTCTGCCCGGGCTGGATCTCGTCATAGGTGCGGTTTTCGAGGAAGTCGGCCATGGCAACGGGTCTCTGGTCCAAAGGTTCCGCGGGTGCGCAGAGCCAGCGTCTGGCGCTCATTGCGCATGCTGCGGCGCAACAAACAGGGTAGACGCACCGCGTTGCATTGCCATGAACCTAGGATGTCACTTTCGTGACGACGCAGGCATCCGTAGCACCCCGCATCGACCGGCGGCAACCAGAACGGAGCAGGTGAACCGCTCGGCTAGCGGCTTTCGCGGGCCGATCCGGTGCCCAACGGTTATCGACTCGCGATGCTTCTCGGGTGCAATGAGGCACGAGAAAACCAGCGTGGTCATGCGCGCCATGATCCGGCAGCGCTTGTGGACGGTGGTGATGAACCGCCCCGGCCCCCGTGATGCTTGAGCTCGTCGACGTCGTTTTTTGCACTTGGCGCAATCGCCATAGAGGTCGAGGCCACCGATGCCGTCACTGGGTTCCGGCTGCAAGAGAGCGCGGGAGGCGAGCAGGAAAGCGCGCGGCATGGAGCATGCTGGCCAACGCCGCCGGTCAGCCGTGGCCCGGCTGGTTTCCGGAGCGTGGCAGCTACACCTGCTGCTTGGGCGGTGACCAGCCTGATACAGGCACACGTCCCCCTGCTACTTCTCGAGAACGTAGCGCCCCGGCGCGTCGTCCAGGGGAGCGAGCCCGGCCTCGCGGTTGCCCATGGTCGGCGGCGCCACCGGGGTGCCGGAGCGCGCGGCCAGCCAGGCCTGCCATTCGGGCCACCAGCTTCCGCCCTGCTCCCGGGCTCTGGCGTACCAGTTGTCCGGTGCGCGGTAGGGCTCGTGCTCGTGGGCGGTGTGCACACGGTAGCGCCGGCCCGGGTGTCCCGGCTCGCTCACGATGCCGGCGTTGTGGCCGCCGTTGGTCAGCACGAAGGTGATCTCGGTGTCGCTCAGCAGGTGGAGCTTGTACACCGAGCGCCACGGGGCGATGTGATCCTGCTCCGTGCCGACGGAGAAGATCGGCACCTTGATGTCGACCAGGGCCACCGGCCGGCTGTTCACCTCGTAGCGGCCGTTGGCCAGGTCGTTGTGCAGGAACAGCCGGCGCAGGTACTGCGAGTGCATGCGATAGGGCATGCGGGTGGCATCCGCATTCCAGGCCATGAGGTCGAACATCGGCGGGCGCTCGCCCAGCAGGTATTCGCTGACCATGCGCGACCAGATGAGGTCGTTGGAGCGCAGCATCTGGAAGGCGCCGGCCATCTGCTTGGTGTCCAGATAGCCCTGCGCCCACATCACGTCTTCCAGATAGCTGACCTCGCTCTCGTCGATGAAGAGCTCCAGCTCGCCCGGTTCGGTGAAGTCCACCTGGGTCGCGAGGAAGCTGAGCGTGGCGAAGCGCGCGTCGCCGTCACGCGCCATCCGCGCCGCCTCGATGGCCAGCAGGGTCCCGCCGAGGCAGTAGCCGACGGCATGGATTCTTCGCTCCGGCACGATCTGCTCGATGGCCCGCGTGACGTATTCGATGCCGTTGCGGCGATAGTCCTCCATCGAGAGGTCGCGGTCCGCCTCGCCGGGGTTGTGCCACGACACGCAAAACACCGTGTGGCCCTGGTCGCGCAGCCAGCGGATCAGTGAGTTCTGCGGCGAGAGGTCGAGGATGTAGTACTTCATGATCCAGGCCGGCACGATGAGCACCGGCTCGGGGTGCACGCGCGTCGTGCTGGGCTCGTACTGGATCAGCTCCACCAGGCGGTTGCGGTAGACCACCTTCCCCGGCGTCACCGCCACCGCCTCGCCCGGTCGAAACTGCTCGGCGCCGACCGGCGCCTCGCCGTTCAGGCGTCGGCGGGTGTCCTCCATGAAGTGCTTCAGACCCGCGACGAAATTGGCGCCGCCGGTGCGCAGCGTGGCCTCGATGACCCGGGGATTGGTCGCCGGAAAGTTCGATGGCGAGACGATATCGAGCATCTGGCGCACCAGGAACTGTGCCCGCTCTTCATGCTCGGGCGAGACGCCGCGAATGCCGTGGATCGCGTTCCACCACCACTGTTGCTGGAGCAGAAAGCCCTGATAGATTAGGTTGAACGGCCAGGACCGCCAGCGTGCGTCGTCGAAGCGGTGGTCGTGCGGCAGCGCCTGGATGCAGGGCGGCGTCTTGGGATCGGTGGCCGACTCGATGGCGTAGATGCCCAGCCGGGTCGACTTGCGCAGAGCCTTGATGCCAAGCTCTGCCTGCTTGCCCGGGGAGATGGCCAGATGGAAGGCCCAGTCCGCGAAGGCATTAGCGACCGAGGCCGGCGACAGGTTCCCCGTGAGGCGGCCCATGTTCGCGTGGACCAGGCGATCCAGCGCGCCAATGCCCACGGGCATCGGGATGACCGAGCGCGGCCCGGCTTCGGCATCCTGCGCCTCGCGCGAGGGCGGACACGCCGGGGCGTGAGGGCCCGTCGCCGCTACTCGCCCGTCCTTACGCACCCGATCAGTGGCAGGGTGGGGTGCGGTGCCGTGGTCCTCCATGTCTACACCGTCGGGCGATTGCTTCGCGGGGTTGGTGGCCTTACCGCCATTTTGCGCCATGCTGCCGGCCTCCCGGCGCCGCAACCGTTACGACCACGCTAAGTCTAGCATTGTTGCGGCGCAGCAGGGCTGTTCCCGTTGGCCAGACACGGACACTCGGCACCAAGATTAGGACCGGGCGCCAACGCCCCATTCTGCTGAACAAGCCCGGTCGGCAGCAGCCCGCGCCTGAGCTGAGCACTATCCTCTTTGCTATCAGCAGGATAGCGAAGACGCTGACGCAGTTACCGCAGAAGTGGCCACGGGTTCCTCGCCGCAGTGCTGTAAGCGTTCCTCACGGCCCGACCGCCCGCTACTTGAGCTGTTTCTGCAGGTACTCAATGAGGGGCTCGGGGAAACGGACATAGCCGAGCTGCTCGGTGACCTCCTGCCCTGGCCCCAGGGCATAGTCGATGACATCCTTCAGCGCCGACAGTTTGGCCGGGTCCTCATACTGGTGTCGGAGCACCAGCCAGGAGAGTGCGACAATGGGATAGGCATCTTCGCCCGTCGGGTCCGTGGCATTGGGCACGCTCGGGTTCGCCATCACGGAACTGAGGGCGGCGTCGAAGGCGGCGTTGCCCGGGGCGACCATTTTGCCGGCGCGGTTCTCCAACGCCGCCATCTCGATGCCGGGCAAGAAACCCCAGGCATACTGCACGTAGCCGATGCTGCCGGGGACCGCCCGCACGGTGGCCGCGACGCCGCCGTTGCCGGGGGAACGGACCAATCCGGCCCGGTCCTTGAGCGCATCCGGCCAGTCCGGTTTCATGTTGGTACCGACGGCTGCTGCGAAGTCTGCGCTCAGGGTACTGAGGTGGCGGGTGAACTTGTAGCTGGTGCCACTGGCATCGGCCCGCGCCACGACGACGATGGACATGTCCGGCAGGCCCAGATTCGGGTTGGTGGCCGCGATGGTTGGGTCGTTCCAGTTGGCAACCGCACCGGAAAAGATACCCACTAGAGCATCACGGCTCAGCTTCAGCGCCGGAACGCCCTCCAGGTTGTAGACGACCGCGATAGCGCCAGCCGCAATGGGCAGCTGGTGCACGCCGCCCGGTACTTGTGCGGCTTCTTCCTCAGTGAGCTTCAGGTCGGAGCCCGCGAAGTCGACACGGCCACCAATGAAGTCCTTCACACCGCCGGCGCTGCCGATGCTCTGGTAGTCGACAAGTACGTCCGGATGGACCAGGTAATAGTCCCGGAACCAGCGTAAATAGAGCGGCGCGGGGAAACTGGCACCGGTGCCCAGGAGTCTGAGCGCGGCCTGCTCGTCTGCCTCGACCTGCTTCGGGGAAATCAGGCCAAGCAGCAACGCGGGGAGAAGCAAGTGGCACAGCCAAGCCAGCGGGCGACGGGCGTGGGTCATGTTCTAATCCTCGGTTCCTAAGCGGTGACGGGAGAGCGCGACGGATGCAGGGGCCCGGGCAGCGCCCATTGCGCTCTTCATCGCCGCTACGCCGAGGCAGTGTATGGCCCGAATCCGGCCTCTTGCCACCGCAAACCCGTCATCGCATCGTCATTGTTTCGTCACGACGCGCTGAGTAAACCAAGCCCAAGTGAGCCGGACCGGGGTGCGGCGCCCGCACGACACTTGTAGTCCGTACTGTCCTGAAGCTCCGGGCTCGAGCACCTGGGCAGACAGCGGGAGCTTGAGGGGCGTCCGCGGCGGAGCACCTGGACATCGGTCTCGTTGCCACCAGGCAAGAGCGACGATACCGGTCTGGTCGCAGGCCTG
>NZ_JAJDNQ010000011.1 GCF_022340605.1 Thiohalocapsa sp. | reverse complement strand
CGGGGTGAGGACCCGAGACGGCGAGCTGAAAGAACCGCTCGGTGAAGGGCACGCCCAGCGAATACTGCCGGTGACAGGTGTCGTAGCGGTCCCGGTACAGCGCATTGACGGCCTTGTCCTTGACCGTGACATAGGGCGGATTGCCGACCACGGCGTGATAGCGCCGGCCGAGGATGGCGTTCAGCGCCGGCAGGTCCTCGGCCGCGAACGCATGGCCGATGCCGGGCCGCCCGGCGAGCTGCTCGGCGCCGCTGCCGAGGTCCAGCTCGCCGAAGCGCCGGCCGTGCAGCAGGCTGTCGCCGGCGGCGACGTGGACATGGAAGGCCGGCGCCTGCTCGCGGCGGATGCTGGCCACACCGCTCGCCTTGAGCGCGGCGATCAGCAGCCGGAAGCGGGCGATGGCGACGGCGAAGGGGTTGAGGTCGACGCCATGGACCTGGGCCAACGCGCGCTGGGCCAGCTCGCGGGGGTTGGTGCCGGGCTCGCGGTCCTGCCAGGCGGCGAACAGCCGCTCGAAGGCGCCGAGCAGGAAGTGCCCGGAGCCGCAGGTGGGGTCGATGAGCCGGACCTGGTCCAGGCCGAAGGTGTCGATGGCCGGCGTCAGCGTGCGATCCAGGATGAAGGCCTCGACGAACGCCGGCGTCTGCAGCAGGGCATAGCGCTTGCGGGCGGCCTCGGACAGGTCCTGGTAGAGGTCGCCGAGGAAGCGGGTGTTCCAGTCCGGGTCGGTGAAGTCGTGCACCAGCGCGCCGCTGTCCGGGTCCACGCGCTGCCAGAAGCGCAGCAGCTCGGCGGCCGCGTCGGCGCTGGGCCGGAGCGTCCACAGCGGATTGTGGGCCGGGTCGAGAAGGTCCGCGGCGGCGGGATGGGCGCGGACGCTGTCGAAGGCGTGCAGCAGGTACTCGCGGTCGGACAGGGTGCGCCGCTCGGGGGCGCGGAACCAGAGCTCGCGCTCGTCCAGCGCGCGGCCGCGGCGCTCGCCGGGGCCTGCGAGCAGCGGGCTCGGGATCAGCGCGTTGTCCTCCAGAAAGCGCACGAAGACGCAGCCCAGCACCCAGGCCACCGCGGCCTGGGTGACGATCTCGTCGCGCCAGACCTCGAAGGCGGCGGCGACGCGGCCGGCGTCGCGGGCTTGCCGGTACTGGGCGCGCAGCTCGGCGTCGGTGGCGGCGCCGGTCGGGTCCGCGGCGCCGGCGCGCGCGCGCAGGTCGTCCTCCAGCGCCGGCAGCAGCCGTTGCAGGTCCTTGAGCAGGTTGGGGGCGTCGATCATGTCATGCAGTCCCAGGTTCGGACGCGTGCGTCCGACTCGTCCGACTCGTTCCCAAGCTCTGCTTGGGAATGCGGTCGCGAAGCTCTGCTTCGCGTCTTCGGGAAGCGGAGCTTCCAGGCCCGGTTCCCAAGCGGAGCTTGGGGACCAGTGTGAAGCGCTTGCAGTTCAGCTCAGGCTCGGCAGGCAATGCAATCCGAAGGTGCGGAAGTCCGCATCGACGGCCAGGCAGACGGGCAGCGCCAGGCGCTGCACGAGCGCGAAGCTGGTGCAGTCCGTGAAGCTGTAGCGCTTGTCGCGGTACTGGTTGAAGAGGGTCCAGGCGGCGGCCTCATCGTTGGCTGTGACGCGCTCCAGGCGGGCAACGCGCTGCTCGCGCAACTCGGTGCCGAGCCTGCGGGCGACATCCCAACCGAGCTTGTAGCGGGCGAGTGTGACGGCCTCGTCGAAGACGTAGTTGCTCGTCACCAGTCTGCCGCGATAGGCGTTGAAGGCATCCACCACACCAGCGTGGTCCGGATCGTTCTTGTCCAGCAGCGCGTACCAGGCCCCGGTGTCGACGAAGGCGCGCTTCATGGGCCATCCAGTCCGTAGAGGTGCCGGTCGTGGTCGCGTCCGACCGGCTCTCCACTGCCTTCACCGATGCCGATCAGTGCGTCGAGGGGATCGTCCGCGGGCGGCTGGCTGCGGTCGAGGTGCTCGTCGATGAGACCGCGGATCAGCGCCGCCAGACTGATGCCCCGACGCCGTGCCTCATCGCCGAGGCGGCGGTACTGCTCCGGCTCCAGAGAGATCTGCGTGCGATGCATCACGGGCTCCGCGGGTCGGCTTGAAGGTCGGGACGGTACATCACGACACAGATGATGTAAACATCAAGGCACCATGCAGGCGCTGCCCGGCCGGTTGGAGTCTCACTCGTTCCCAAGCTCCGCTTGGGAACGCGGTCGCGAAGCTCTGCTTCGCGTCTTCGGGAAGCGGAGCTTCCAGACCCGGTTCCCAAGCGGAGCTTGGGAACCAGTGGACCAGTGGACCAGTGGACCAGTGGACCAGTGGACCAGTGGAAGTGGACCGGCACAGTCAGCGCCAAACGTCCGTCCGCATCGTGTCGAAGTGGTGGTCGTAGGTCCACACGGATAGGCCCAGCCGAGACGCCAGGGTGGCCAGCGTGGCATCGAACAGCGTGATGGACTGGTCGGGAAAGCGCCCGACCAGGGCGGCGGCGTCGCGGTAGTCCTGTGGGCTCGGATTGACCCAGGCACTGCCCGTGCGTACGTCTTCGAGCCAGGCGGAGGCACTGCCGGAGCCGAGCCGATACCGGATCAGCGTGTAGGCCTCCAACAGGATCGGGTAGGCGATGACGACCGACAGCTCGTCGTCGGCAAGCGTCTGCAGTTGCGCTTGCGCCCGCGCATGGTGCTGGTCGTCGGGGTCGATGGCCGCGTACAGGGGCCCGGTGTCGGCAAGAACGGCGCGGGTCACGTCGAGGACAGGTAG
This sequence comes from Thiohalocapsa sp., assembly GCF_022340605.1. Lineage (GTDB taxonomy): Bacteria > Pseudomonadota > Gammaproteobacteria > Chromatiales > Chromatiaceae > Thiohalocapsa. The sequence goes on along the minus strand of NZ_JAJDNQ010000011.1, from coordinate 1,936 downwards.
CGATCGTGTGAGACGCTGACGTCGTTCTCGCCGCTGCCCTGCTTGGCGGGCCGAATGCGCAGCGCGGACGTGGACGGCAGATAGCCCCGCTCGATCAGGTACTCCCTGACGGCGACCTGGACGACCGAGGTCAGCTGCACGGGTACGGCTTGCTCACCGACGAAGCGCTCCAGCGCCTGCTCGAGATCATCCGGTAGGGTGATGGTTGCGCGTTTCATGAGCCAAGCATAGCACCAGGTGGTGCAGTTGGTGCAGACCGACGTGCCGCCTCGCCGACGCGTTCACCCGTTCCCAAGCTCCGCTTGGGAACGGGGTCGCGAAGCTCTGCTTCGCGTTCTCGGGAAGCGGAGCTTCCCGGTCGGGTTCCCAAGCGGAGCTTGGGAACCAGTGTGCACCAGTGTGCTGCGCTTTCACCAATTCATGTCCACGTCGATGAGTCCGGGCTGTCCGGCGTAATTGCGCGCACTGGACCAGCGCCAGTGCTCGGGCAGGTCGACATAGCCGCGCTTGACCGGGTTGTAGTGGATGTAGTCGAGCTTCTGGCGCATGACGACATCGGCCTCGATGCGCTGCGGATGGCTGCCTTCTTCCCACAGTTGATGCTCGGATTGGGTCTTGTGCCGCCGCTTGAACAGCGCGAGCAGTTCCAGCAGGCGCAGGGCCTTGGCGGCGGTCAGGTGGTCGATGATCTGGCGGGCGGTGAAGGATTTGAAGCGCCGTGCGACGCTGCCGATGTCTTGCGCCGCGGCGACCAGATGCAGGTGGTTTTCCAGGATGACGTAGCCATGCAGCCGCAGACCTTCATGCAGCGTAAGCCAACGCCAGGCGTCGTAGAGCACCTCCACCGTGGCGGGACGGGTGAAGACCGGCAGCCAGTGATTGATGGTCATGGTCATGAAGTAGGGCGCATCATCGCCGATGAAGCGGTAGCGGCTGCGGGGCATGATCGTCTCCTGCTGTTCGCTCGTTCCCAAGCTCTGCTCACTCGTTATGCTCACTCGTTCACTCGTTCCCAAGCTCTGCTTGGGAACGGGGTCGCGAAGCTCTGCTTCGCGTTCTCGGGAAGCGGAGCTTCCCGGCCGGGTTCCCAAGCGGAGCTTGGGAACCAGTGTGACGCCCGTGTGACGCCCGTGCGACCAGTGTGAGCCGTTTAGGACGCGGCGGCCGCGTCGCCCTGGTACGCGGCGAGCCAGAGCTCCGGGATGCGCGCCCATTGGGCGGTGGTGAACACGGGCACCGGCCGGCCGTCCAGGGTGGGGCGCTGCTGCTGGCCGTCGGACGGGATCAGCACCCAGAGGCCGGGCGGGCCACCGGGTCGGCCGGTGCACTCGCGCAGCGCATCGAGCAGGGCAAGCTGGTTGTAGCGCGCGAGCAGGCCCGGGTTGGTCAGCAGCACCGGGCGCGGCGCCGCGGCGATCGCGTCCCTGACGCCGGGCAGCGCGGCGCGGACCACGCGCTGCAGGTTGCCCCAGTCGCGGCTGCCGCCCCGCTCCGGGGCCGGCACCGTATCGGCCCGCAGGACGATGCGCCAGTCCACCTTCTTGTCGGCGGCGAAGGCCTGCATGTGGCGGATCAGGAGCCGGTCCAGGCTCACCACGTCGAGGGCAAAGCGGGCGGTGAGGATCCGCTCGGCGTCCAGCACCCGCGCCGGTGAGACGGCCAGGGCGAGGAACTGGCCGTTCGCGGCGGCGTGGACCAGGCGCCGGTCAAGCTCGTCGATCTCGACCTTGTCGGCGGGGACCTCCTCGAAGCGCCGGGCGACGCTGGTCAGGCGGGTCAGCGCGGTGGCCGAGAGCACGGTGGTGAAGTCCCGCAACGGTGCGACATAGGCGCCGTCCCCGTTGCGCGCAGACGGCTGCCACTCGAGGTCGCTGCCGGCCTCCTTCAGCAGCCGGTCCAGCTCGGGCCGGTCCGGCAGGGGCTGGGCCGCGGGGTA
>NZ_JAJDNQ010000007.1 GCF_022340605.1 Thiohalocapsa sp. | reverse complement strand
GCAATCGGTCTCGCCCGGCACGCTCGCCGCGTCCATCGAGGGCACCGAGCCGTGGGTGGACATCACCGACTTGCTCGGCGGCTAGTGCTTCGCTGCGGAAATTCCGAGACCGGCCTCCCTCGTGGTCGTGGTCGTGGTCGTAATCGGATACTCGACAACGACAACGACAACGAAAGCAAAGTTGGGAGAAACGCTGCACTAGTGCGCTGTCCCCGAAGTATCGATACGCACCGCGCACCGGCCTTTCGCGTCTTCTCCTTCGCGGCTTCACGCCTTCGCGTGCCCCCGCTTCCCTGGCCCAGCGTCGGGCTTCCTCGCGTCAGCCCGACCTACGCACCGCGCACGAGCTTTTCGCGTCTTCTCCTTCGCGGCTTCGCGGCTTCGCGCGCCCCCGCTTCTCCGAAGACCAAGGCCAACTCCGCCACCGGCAGCCGCTCAGCGACCGGTTACAATCCCGCCCCATGCTGCTCTCCCCCAAATACCGCTTCCTGTTCGTGCACATCGCCAAGACCGGCGGCACCAGCGTGCGCGCGGCGTTGCAGGGCCGGCGCTGGGCGGACCCCTGGTACTGGCCCATGTTCCTATGCAGCCGGTTCAGCCACTTGAGCGGCCACCGGATCGGCACCAAGCTGCCACGGCACGCGAAGGTCATCGCCGCGAAGGAGTTGCTGCCGAAGGCGTGGTTCGACGCGCTGTTCAAGTTCGCGTTCGTGCGCAACCCCTGGGACCTTCAGGTGAGCTCCTTCCACCACATCCGCCGCGAGCGCCCGCAGTTCCTGGGCAACCACGATAACTTCGCGGACTTCCTGCGCTGGAAGCTGGACCCCGCGCGGCCCTATCAGTTTCATGTGGACACCTCCATCGAGCTGCAGACCGACTACCTGATCGACCTGCGCGGCGACATCGTCGTGGACTTCATCGGCCGCTACGAGCGCCTGCACGAGGACTTCGACGAGGCCTGCCGGCGCATCGGGCTGCGCAACGTGACCCTGCCACACCGCAGAGAGGCCAAGGACCGCGCCCGCGACTACCGCGGCTACTACGACGACGCAACCGCCGAGCTGGTGGCGCGCCACTTCGCCCGCGACATCGAGCTGCTGGGCTACCGCTTCGACGACCTCGCCGGCTGAGCCCGGCGCCGCCCTCCGGCATGGACTGGCTCCTGCTCGCGCTCCTGTCCGCGGCCAGCCTCGCATCCGCGGACGCCGCCACCAAGGCTTGGCTGCGCGACTACTCCGCCACCGAGATCAGCGTGGTGCGCTTCTCGGCGGCGGGGCTTTTGCTGTCGCCGCTGCTGATCGGCATGCCGGCGCCCTGGACGCTGCCGGCGCCCTTCTGGGGCTGGCTCGCGGCCATGCTGCCGCTGGAGATCGCGTCCATGCTGCTGTACATGGCGGCGATCCGCGACCATCCGCTGGCGCTGACGGTGCCCTATCTCGCCTTCACGCCGGTGTTCGTGCTGGGCATCGCCGATTGGCTGCTGGGTGAGCGGGTGTCGGCGCAGGGCGCGGCGGGCGTGCTGCTGGTGGTGGCGGGCGCCTGGCTGCTCAACGTCCGCCACGCACGGCTCACGGACGTCAAGAGCTGGGCAGCGCCGCTGGCGGCCATCTTCCGGGAGCCGGGCTCGCGCATGATGCTGGCGGTGGCGCTGATGTACGCCTTCACGGCCACCATGGGCAAGGCGGTGCTGATCTATCTGCCGGCGCGCTATTTCGGCCCCTTCTACTTCCTGGTGCTCGGCCTGGTGATGCCGCTGGTGTGGGCGCTGCCGCTGCGCTGGCACCGTGTCGCCGCACGCCGAGCGGGGCAGCCGATGCGCCGGCTCAGCCTGCGCGGGCTGCTACGCCGACCCGGCGCGGTGGCCGCGGTGGCGGCGCTGAACGGGGTCATGGTCTACGCGCACTTCCTGGCGATCGCGCGGGTGGAGGTGGCCTACATGGTGGCGGTGAAGCGCACCAGCCTCTTGTTCGGCATCCTCTACGGCGCGCTCGTGTTCGGCGAGACGGGGCTGCGCACCCACCTCGCCGCCGGCGCGCTGATGGTGGCGGGCGTGGTGGTGATCGTGATGAGCTGAGCGCTATGTCTGACGCGAGAGCACCCAAGCCGCGCCCCCCGACCCCCGCGCCCATCCGGACCGCCTTCCCGCCGATCCTGGGCGAGGCGCCGCGGCTGTTGATTCTGGGGTCGATGCCGAGCGAGGCGTCGCTGGCGGCGCGGCAGTACTACGGCCATCCGCGCAATGCCTTCTGGCCCATCGTCGAGCGGCTGCTCAAGCTGCCGGCGGGCAGCGGCTACGGACAGCGCGCGGCGGCGCTGCGCGAGCACGGCATCGCGTTGTGGGACGTCATCGCCGCCTGCGCGCGGCCCGGCAGCCTGGACGCGGACATCCGGCCGGAGACGGTGCGGGTGAACGACTTCGCGGCGTTGTTCGACGCACATCCCGGCATCCGGTGCATCGCCTTCAACGGCGGCACCGCCGAGCGGGAGTTCCGCCGCCGCGTGCTGCCGGGGCTGGGCGGTGCGCACGCGGCCATCGAGCGGCTGCGGCTGCCGTCCACCAGCCCCGCGCACGCGGGGATGCGGTTCGAGGACAAGCTCGCGGCCTGGCGGGTGATCCTGGAGCGGTTGTGAGGCCGCGGGCAGGGCAAGCAGTTGCCGCGAACCCTCCACTGCTGCTCCAGGCACGCTGGCGTGGGAGCGCCACTGCCGTTTGTGGCGCGACGATAGCTGGGAGGTTGCCCGATGCTTGGCAGTGACTCGGGGCCTGGTGTGCTGCCTTGCCGCCAGTCGCGGCACCGAGAGCGCCGCTCCCACAAGAGGTTGCCCGACGCTTGGCAGTGACTCGGGGCCTGGTGTGCTGCCTTGCCGCCGGTCGCGGCGCCGAGAGTGCCGCTCCCACAAGAGGTTGCCCGATGCTTGGCAGTGACTCGGGGCCTGGTTGGTGCCTGACCGCCGGTCGCGGCACCGAGAGTGCCGCTCCCACAAGAGCTGCTGCGCCGCCCCTAGCCTCTAGCCCCTAGCCCGTAGCAACTCTCTTCAGCAGCCGGCCTCGGCGGTGGCATCGACGTTTTCACGCCACCACTCCTGATAGGCGGCGTCCGGCGCCACCAGACGCACGGTGCCGGCGGTGAGCGGCTCGCCCTCGGCGCCCTGCACGTCGATGACCATGCCCACGATGCCGCCGCGGATGACCCGCGAGATGGTCATGGTGACCGTGATCTCGTCGCCGGGGCACACCGGCCGGCGGAAGCGCTCCAGGCAGAAGTTGAGCCCGAGCGTGCCGTCACCCGGAAACAGCGACCCGAACAGCGCTGAGATCGTCGTCTGGATCAGCCCGCCCGGCACGACGATGTCGGCGATGTCCGGAAAGCGCATGCGCGCCGCTTCGAGGTCGCGGTGGATGGCGTTGTGGTCGCCCACCAGGTCGCAGTACTGGCTCACTTGCTCGCGGGTGAAGACGAGCCGGGTTTCGTGGGTCATGCCTTCCGACAACATGGATGCCGTCAGGCAGCGGGTTCGGGTCATGGACGGGATCTCCCTTGCAACTGAAGCAAACACGACATCATAGCCCGTGCGGTGGGCGGCTGCGTCCACACCGCGCAATGATTTTGGCTCAGCCCCCCAGGCAGATCGGCACGGCGGGCGCTGGATCGAACAACTCCAGCCAGTGCACCACCGGCACCCGGGCGGCGGCCGCCAGGTGCGTCTGGCAGCCGACGTTGGCCGTGGCGATGAGCGCCGGCCCGCCCGCGTGCAGGGCGTCGAGCTTGCGCTCGCGGAGCTGCCCGGCCAGCGCGGGCTGAAGCACCGAATAGGTCCCGGCGGCACCGCAGCAGCTATGGGCATCGCGCACCGCCACCAGCTCGAAGCCGGCCGCGCGCAGCAGCGCCTCGACCCGGCCCATCAGGCGCTGACCGTGCTGCAGGGTGCAGGGCGGATGGAAGGCGATGCGCCGCGGCAGCGGCTCGCCGCCCGGGCGCGCGAAGGGGCTCGGCAGCCGCCGCAGGTCGTCGGCGGTGAGCAGCTCGCAGGGGTCACGGGCCAGCGCGGACACCCGCGCGGCTTTGTGAGCATAGCGCGGGTCGTCCGCCAGGTGGTGGCCGTAGTCCTTGACCATGGCGCCGCAGCCGCTGGCAGTGCTCAAGATGGCTTCTACGGGAGCGGTCCCAGTCGCTCGGGCTGCCTCCGGTGCGATGTACGGCCACCAGGCGTCGATGTTGCGGCGCATGAAGGCACGGGCCTCGTCATGAGCGGACAGATGCTCGCTCACCGCGCCGCAACAGCCGCCGCCGGGACGTATCACCTCGATGCCGAGGGCGTCGAGCACGCGGACGGCGGCGCCGACAGCCGCCGGCGTCAGCGCGGGCTCCACGCAACTCTCCAGCATGATGACGCGCCGCGGGTGCCGGTTCCTCGACGCTCGTTGCGCGGGCAGCGGCCCGATGCGGCCGGCCGCCGGCAGCTTGGCCTTCAACGCCGCCGGCAGCAGCGGCCGCATGGCTCGCCCAAGCTGGAGCAGCACCCCGAACCGCGCCGGATACGGCACCACGAGCCGGAGCACCCGGCGCAGCAGCCGTTCCGCCGCCGGCCGCGGCACCTGTTCCTCCACGAGGCCGCGGCCGGTGGCCAGCAGCCGGTCGTACTGCACGCCGGAGGGGCAGGTGGTCATGCAGTTGAGACAGGTGAGGCAGCGGTCGAGATGCGTCTGCACCGAGCGCGTCGGCGCCTCGCCCTCCAGCAGCACCTTGATCTGGTAGATGCGCCCGCGCGGTCCGTCCAGCTCGTCGCCGAGGAGCTGGTAGGTGGGGCAGGTGGCGGTACAGAAGCCACAGTGGACGCAGGTGCGCAGGATGCGGTCGGCCTCACGGCCGGCGTCGGTAGCCTGGAGCGCGGAGAGAAGCTTGGTCTGCATGCCACTACAGGTCCGGATATAGGCGGCCCGGGTTCAAGATCCCTGCCGGGTCGAAGGCGTGCTTAAGGTTGCGGTGCAGCCGCAGCGGCACGGGTTGCAGCGGCGTCAGCACGCCATCGGCGGGCCGGGGTCCGGCGCCGACGCGAAACAGGGTCGCGTGCCCACCGGCGGCGCGGGCCGTCTCGCGAACGCGCTCCACCGGCAGCTCGCCACGCAGCCAGCGCAGCGCCCCGCCCCACTCGACCAGCGGCGCGCCGGCGTCCAGCCCAGCGGTGACACCCGCCGCCGTCGCCGGCGGCAGCGATAACCGCCACAGCGGTACGTCGCCGAAAAAGAACCTGAGTCGCTGGTCGCACAGCTCGCGCCAGAAGGTATCGGCAGCGGCCAGCGGCAGGCCCTCGACGATGCGGTGCGTCTCCGCCAGCGCCTCCTCGCCACCTTCGATACGCAGATACAGCCGCCCGTCCACCCAGGCGCTGGCGGTGATGGGCAGCGCCCGGCGGGAGAAGCGCCGCAGCAGCTCCAGCGCCCGCGGCAATGGCTCCTCGCGCACCAGGGTCAGGCTGCCGGGGGCGCGCGGGATCACCTTGAGCGAGACCTCCAGCAAGACGCCGAGCACGCCCATGGCACCCGCCATCAGCCGCGAGACGTCGTAGCCAGCGACGTTCTTCATCACCCGTCCGCCGAAGTCCAGCACCTGCCCGCGCCCGTTCAGCAGCCGCACGCCGAGCAGGGCATCGCGCACGCTGCCGGCATAGGGCCGCCTGGGTCCGGACAGCCCGGCGGCGACGGTTCCGCCGATGGTGGCGGGCGACTCGGCGTCGCCGCCGGCGAAGTGCGGCGGCTCGAAGGGCAACTGCTGCCCGTGCGCGCCCAGCAGCGCCTCGACCTCCGCCAGCGGCGTGCCGCCGCGCACCGTAATGGCCAGCTCCGTCGGCTCATAGGCGACGACGCCGCGGTGGCCGGTGCAGTCGAGCTCGGCATCCGCGACCACCGGATTGCCGTAGAACGCCTTGCTGCCGCCGCCGCGGATGGCGAGCCGTCGTCCGTCGGCAGCGGCGGCGCGGACCCGCTCGGCGAGGGCTTGCTCGGCATCGGTGGCGAGTATTGCCGGTTCCGGGGTGTTGCTCGGGTCGGTCATGTTGGTCTGGTGATGCTTGCAGTGCCCGCGGTGTCAGTCCCGCGGCAGTCGGTACAACACCTTGTCCCCGTCCAGCACGATATAGCCCTGATCCTGCAGGTCTCGCATCAGGTCGCCGAGCTCGGCGTCGTCCAGCTTGGGCTTGAACAGGGAGTTGATGGTATTCGTGAGCGTTTTGACCTTGCGCGGCCGGGACTGGCCGCGGCCGGCGAGGTTCCTCACGACGACGCCCACCTTGTCGCCCTCCGCGACCGTCGCCGGGGTGCGCAGCGGCGGGATCTCGGCAAGATCCTGCTCCCGATGCGCCTCGATGCCGCGCCGACGCAGGTGCTTGATGAGCGGGTCGAAGCCGGTGTCGCGGGAGATGACGTGGAAGTAGCCCTTCGGGTCCTCGCCGGCCAGCTCGCCGAGATAGTAGGCGACGTGGAAATCCAGCGCGTTGCGGCCCTGGCCCGCAATCTTGATATAGCGGCCGTCGTCGCCGAGCTGCTGCATCGCGTCCGCCAGCTCGAAGGGCAGCTTGGCCTGGTTCTCGCCAACGAAGACATAGACCCGGTAGCCCTTGCCCACCAGCAGGGACAGGTTCTTCGGCTGGACATTCTCGAAGTCGATGAGGACGTGGTTGCGCTTGGGCTCGGTATTGGACATGGGCTCTTCCATGGCGGAATGGATATCCGCCGGCTTGTGGATGCGCGCGCCATTATGCGCGGTTGCGCCCTCTGGGGCCGCCGAGTTGTACTCGGCCCGCCGCCGGCGCGGCTCGATGCCGCGCCGGCGGCGTCGCGGCGCCCGAGCAGCGCCGCCACATCCACTCCCGCACAGCGCCTGCCGCGGGCATCGAGCCCGCGGCAGGCGCAGCCGACTGAAAGTCGGCGGCCCCAGGAGGCGGCAGGCCCATTCAAAACCGCGGCAGGTCCGGGAATTTGAGCTGGCCGTGGTGCACGTGCATGGCGCCGAACTCGGCGCAGCGGTGCAGCGTCGGCACGGCCTTGCCGGGGTTCAGCAGCCCGTGCGGGTCGAAGGCGGCCTTGACCGCATGCATCTGCGCAAGCTCCTCGGCATTGAACTGCACGCACATCTGATTCAGCTTCTCCACGCCCACGCCATGCTCGCCGGTGACGGTGCCGCCCACCTCGACGCACAGTTCCAGGATCGCGCCGCCCAGCTCCTCGGCGCGCTCCAGCTCGCCCGGGATGTTGGCGTCGTAGAGGATCAGCGGGTGCAGGTTGCCGTCGCCGGCGTGAAACACGTTGGCCACGCGCAGGCCGAACTCGCCGGACAGCTCGGCGATGCGGTTCAGCACCGTCGGCAGCTCCTTGCGTGGGATGGTGCCGTCCATGCAGTAGTAGTCCGGCGAGATGCGCCCGACGGCCGGAAACGCCGCCTTGCGGCCCTTCCAGAAGATCAAGCGCTCGGCGTCATCGCGTGCGGTGCGCACGTCGCTGGCGCCGGCGGCCAGCAGCAGCTCGCGCACGCGCATGATCTCCACCGACACCTCGGCGTTGAAGCCGTCCAGCTCGCAAATCAGGATTGCGGCCGCGTCCACCGGATAGCCGGCGTGCACGAAGTCCTCCGCGGCGCGGATGGCCGGGTTGTCCATCATCTCCAGCCCCGCCGGCGTGACGCCGGCGCCAATGAGCTGCGCCACCGCTGCACCCGCGGTCTCGACGCTGTCGAAGGCGGCCAGCAGTGCCTGCGCCCGCTCCGGCTGCGGCAGGAGCTTGACGGTGACCTCGACGATGACCGCGAGCATGCCCTCGGAGCCCGTCATCAGCGCCAAGAGATCCAGCCCCGGCGCATCCAGCGCCTCCGAGCCCACCTCGAACAACTCGCCGTCGATGGTGACCAGCTTGAGACCCACGATGTTGTGCACCGTGAGCCCGTACTTGAGGCAGTGCACACCGCCGGAGTTCTCGGCGACGTTGCCGCCGATGGTGCAGGCGATCTGCGACGACGGGTCCGGCGCGTAGTACAGCCCGTAGGGCGCCGCCGCCTCGCTGATGGCGAGGTTGCGCACGCCGGGCTCGACCCGCGCCGTGCGGTTGTCCGGGTCGATCTCGATACGCCGGTTGAACTTGGCCAGCGACAGCAGGACGCCGTCCGCCAGGGGCAGCGCACCGCCGGACAACCCGGTACCGGCACCGCGGGCCACCACCGGCACGCCCCGCTCGCTGCACAGCCGCAAGACCGCCTGCACTTGCTCCACGCTCGAAGGCAGCGCCACCACCAGCGGGCGCTGCGCGAAGGCCGTGAGCCCGTCGCACTCGTAGGGGCCGAGCTCCGCCGGCGTGGACAGCACCGAGGCCGCCGGCAGGATGCGCTGCAACTCGCCGATGATCTCGGGGTTGGGATTCAGCGGGCGTTCGTCGGGGATTCTGGGCATGGTGGCGGCGCCGATGCTGCGAGGTCACTGGGCGCATGCTGCAACCCGGTCGGTCGTTCTGCAAGGCCGGTCAAGGCAATTTCGCGCTCATGATGCGGTAGACCTCCGCCAGCGCGTCGTCCCCGCCGACATTCCCCGGAAAGATCACCACGGGCAGTTCCGGGAAGCGCGGGTGGTCCGCCGGGCAGCGGACGACCGAGCAGCCGGCGCGCACCTGGCCGAGCACGCGGGCGGTGGTCAGCGCCAGGCCCTTGCTCAGGGTGTCGTTGGATGTGATCCCGCCCTTGCTGATGAGAAAGCCGATGTCCGCCGGCAGGCGCCGGACGATATCCACCAGCAGGTCGGACACGCGCTCGCCGAAGGCGAGACGCTCGGCCTTGCTCGGGAAGCTGCGCTCGCCGCGGCTGGTGTAGAGCACGCTGCCACGGCCGGCGGCGAGGATGGCCCGGACGGCGCTGGTGAGCTGCGTAACCAGGTCCTCGGCCTCGTCCAGGCGATCCAGATCGATCTCCAGCGGAACGCTGTCGGTGTTGGCCAGCAGGTGCTCCAACTGGCGCGTCGACTTGGCGACGTGGCTGCCCATCAGCACCACGCCGGGCCAGTGACCTGCTGGACCGCCGCGGGTGAAGCGGCCCATGTCGGCGGGCGCCACCGGCTGGGGCGGCAGCGCTGCCAGCGAGGTCAGCAGGCTTGCCGCGCTGCGGAACAGGAAGCGCCGGCCCTGCCCTGCGGCGGCCAGCACGGCGGCGGCAAAGGCATCCAGGTCCGCCTGCCGCTCGGCGTCGACGGCGCAGCAGGCGTTGCCGGTCAGGGCCACCAGCCGCTGCACCAGCACCTCCAGGTCGCCGCGCAGCTCGGCAAGCGGGAACCGCTGCACGTCATCGGCGGCGATGCGTCCGCCGGTCTTCTCCGCCACGTAGTCCGGCAGGAAGGCGGTGCTGAAGCCGAAGACCGAATCGCGGGCGAACTCGGTCTCGTGCACCGGCACGAGCTGGTTTCCGTTGGGGTCGTCCACGATCAGGTAGTGCGTGCCATCGCGGGTGATGCGCCCGCCCTCGAAAAAGGCCGGCGCCAGGAAGTGCGCATCGAAGGGTCCGAGCTCGGCGGCGATGACGTCCGTCTCCACCGGGTAGTGGCCGCGGAGCGTGCTGTCAGAGCGGCTGACGATGACCGGCTGCACCTTGGTGCCCGCGGCCTCCAGGTCCGCCAGCGCGAGGCGCAGGTTGACGCAGATCTCGCGGGTCACCGCCGCCGCCCGCCCGGCATCCATGCCGCGGGTGTTGCTGAGCACGAAGAACAGCGGCGAGTCGTCCTGTAGGGCTTGCGTCAGCGTGCCCACGTCCCAGCGCGTCAGCAGCAGGCAGCCATGGACGGTCTGGGAGCCCGTCGGGTCGTCGTCGATGGCGATGATCTTGGTGATGGGAGTTGTCATGGCAAATCTCGCATTGCGCCACGCGGTGGCCAGCCAGAGCCTGGGAGCGCCGAGTTGCACTCGGCCCGGGAGCGCCGAGTTGTACTCGGCTGCACCTGGCGCGGGCTCGATGCCCGTGCCAGGTGCTCTGCCGCGGTCGGGTGTTCTGTCGTCGGCCAACTGTGCTGGGAGCAGGACATTGGGCGCCGAGACGCCGCCGGCGCGGCATCGAGCCGCGCCGGCGGCGGGCCGAGTTCAACTCGGCGGCCCCAGGGTCAGGCAGACAGGAGGCCGGCGGCCCGCTCCGCCAGCGCCTCTGGCGTGATGCCGTTGAACGCCATGATCTCGGCGGGGCTCGCGGTGGTCTCGCCGCGCTGCCAGGCGACGAGGTCGCGGGCTGGCGCCCGGCTGCGCAGCAGCACCGGCTCCAGCGCGGCGCTGCCGCCGCCGCTGACGCCCATGAGCACGTCACCGTCGAACAGGTCCGCGAAGGCGGAGTCGTCCATGAATTCACCGTCCGGCTCGGCGCTGTGCCGCCAGGCGACGTCGCCGGGGCGGAACAGCCGGCGCGGGTTGGCCACCGCGACGATGCGCACGCGGCTGCCCTGCGCCTCCAGCCGGTCCTTCGCCTCGAACACGGGCAGCAGCACCATGTCGCCGGTGACGGCGAAGACCACGAGCGGCCCGTCGCCGTCCGGCGACTCGTACAGGCTCACGGCACCGTCGGTGATCGCCTGCGCCGCCTGTTCCGGCGTCGTGTAGACCGGAAGCTGAGACTTGCTGGCGATGATGCTGATGGACTTGTTGGACTGCCCCGTGGCCCAGGCGTAAGCGGCCTGGATCATGTTGGCGTCGCTCGGATACAGCAGGTAGACGTTGCCGTTGCGCAGTTGCGCGCCGATGTAGCTCTCGATCTCCGGGCGCTGGTGGGTCCAGCCGTTGCGGCCCTGTTCCAGCGCACCGGCGGTGAACATGCTCACCACGGCGGGCGTGCGCCGGCGCAGCTCCGCCATGGCCTGGCCCACGGTCTGCACGATGGGCCAGCCGTTGATGGCGAAGCTCTCGTAGCTGAGCCACAGCGAGCGCCCGCCGAACAGCGCGATGCCGGCGGCGAGCCCGGCGCATGCGTCCTCCGACAACGGCTCGTACACCTGGCCGGTCGGGCCCTGGTGGTAGAGGTCGTCCGCCGTCGGGTGGCGGATGCCGAGGCGCTGGTTGATGACCTTCATGGCGCTGGCCTCGGTGCCGTCGGCATTGCTGACGATGAAGGCCGGGTCGCGCTCGCCCAGCGCCGCGACCATCTCCGCCATGGCGGTGGACGGCACGGCCTTGTCGCCCACCGCGAACGCCTGCATCGGGAGGGTGCCGATGTCCGGCAACGGCCGCTCGCGCTCGGTGACCGCGACCTCGGCCGCCGGCCCGCCGCCGGCGCGGGACAGGTTCTGCCGCACCAGCGCCCACTGCCCGGGCGACAGCGCACCGCGCGACAGCGCCGCGGCGATGTTCGGCTTCTCCGCCGTGTCGCCGGGATACAGGTTGTGGGACTTGGCGCCGTGGGCGTGCACGCCGGCACCCTTGAGCTGCTTGACGATGACCACCGTCAGCGTGCCGCTCATGGCCGACTCGGCCGCCTCATGCATGGCGTCCAGCATGGCGCGGGTGAAGGCGTCCCGCGCTGCCTCACTAAACAGGGTGCTGTCCACGTAGGCGCCGGGCTGGCCCGCGTCGTCGTAGTCCTTGGCATCTACCAGGATCACGCGCTCGAAGTCGTGCGCCCGCCACAGGTTGGTCATCGCCGCGTTGTCCATCAGCGACACCATGGCGTGGTGCTCCTGGCTATAGCCGTTCCACACCAGCACCGGCAGGAAGTTCGTCACCCGCGGGTAGGCGGTGTGGAAGTGCTTCATGGCGCTCAGCACATAGGGCTCGCCGAGGCCGCCGTCGCCGATGGTGCACGGAAAGAGCTTGTCCGGGTGCAGGTAGGCCCCGGCCATGGCGAAGTGCTGGCCCTGGCCCAGCGGCCCGGCGGGCGCGAGCAGACCGGGGATGGCGCCGGACAGGTGCCCGAGCAGGCCGTCGCGCTCGCGGAAGCGCGCCTGAAGGTCCGTCATGGTCTCGATGCCCATGCCCGCCAGCGAGCCATCGAGGAACATGGCGCTGTAGAAGCCCGGCGCGTGATGGCCCACCTCGGTGACGATGTTCTTGTGGCCGAGCATTAAGAGCGCCGCAACGGCGTCCGCGGAGCTGGCGAAGCCGCCCGGGTGGCCGGACTGCTTGGACGCGCAGAGCTGGAGCATCGTGTAGCGCAGCGCGTCGGCGGCGAGGCGCGTCTGGTGCACGGCGGCGGCGTCGATGCTGGCAATGGCGGTCTCACCCGCGGCGATCACGGGCTCGGCGGCGGGGCTGTCGTCACGCGGGTCGGGCTCGGCGAAGTAGAGCATGCCCTCGCAGAAGGCGGGCGGCGCCGCCGGGCTGGTGGCCGCGGCGGGGATGGCGGACATCTGGTCGGGCATCTGGGCAGACATTTGGGCGGACATCGCATTTCTCCGTGGGCAGGCTGGGATTCGGGTTTGGGCTGTCAGGCGCGCGGCGTGCCGCGCCCTGCGGTTGCCGACAAACTGAAGCCACCACGCCTTTTCCGCAATAATCAATCAATTTCACAATGCGCAAAATTCCGGCACACCGGTTCCCACTCCCCCGGCGCCGCCGAGTTCCACTCGGCCCCTGGGGCCGCCGCGGCTCGGCTGCGCGTGTCGGGGTGCACAACCACAGCGCCGAGCCTGCGCTAACCTGACTCGCCAGCGAGAAAATCCCTCACCGACCGCCGCCCGGCCACGGCGGCAAGCCCATCGACCATGACGCCAGCAACCCACCACCGCATCCGCCTCAGCGGCCGGCTGCTGCCGGGCGCGGATGCCAAACGCGCCGCGGCGACGCTGGCGCAGCTGCTCCGCACCACACCCGAGCGCGCGGCGGCCCTGCTCGACGGCAGCGGGCGCTCGCTGCGCGGCCGGTTGAGCGCGGAACAGGCAGGACGCGTCTGCAAGCAGCTACGGGCCGCCGGCATCGACTGCGTGGTGGACGCCGAAGCGAGCACCCAGGCGCCTGCGTCGGCGACGCCACCAGAACCGGCACCGGGCACCGCACCGGCACCCCACACGCCGATGCGGCCACCCTCGGCGGCCAAGCTTGCACTGGCTGCCGCCGCGCAGACGACGACGGGGCTCGCCCCTGCCACCACCCGCTGCCCAGCCTGCGGCGCCGAGCAGACCGGCCGGGACGTTTGCACCGTCTGCGACATCGTGTTCGAGAAGTACCACGCCCGGCAGCGCGCCGGCGGCGCGCCCGGGTCGCCGGCGCCGGCCGTCGGGCTCGGCGCCGAAGCGCGCGCCGCCGAGACCTGGCGCGTCGCCGGCCAGCTTCTGCTGCTGGCGCTGCTGGTCAGCATCGCCGTGGCGCTCTATAGCCACTGGCGGCGCAACCAACTGCCAGAGCCCGGCTTCTATGACCTGCACCGCCTGGCCGAGCCGCGGCAGACACGCACCGGCCGGCAACCCTTTCAGGTGGAGGAGAACGGCATCGTCTACAGCATCCAACCGGTGGCCGACTACGCGCTCGACGGCGTCGTGGTCAGCCTGCACGACGCCGACGCCTTCACCGACATCTGGCACCACAACGACTGGCAGGACTTCCTCAACATCCGCGACCTCTGCGTCGTCTGGGGCGGCAACGTCGCGGGCGGCGTGATCCGCGACATGTACTTCCACAACGGCAACTGGACCTGCTGGGCCGAGGCGCGGGACAGCCGGCTCTGGGCACGCTTTAACCCGTACCAGCTCTCCAACAACCACGTGCTGGCGGACGACCCGGCGGTGCGCCGCGCCATCCGCCGGGTGCGCGTCGGCGACCAGATCCGTTTCCACGGCGTGCTGGCCAAGTACGCGCACGGCGGCGGCTTCTCCCGCGGCACGAGCGTCACGCGCACCGACTCCGGCAATGGCGCCTGCGAGACCGTCTATATCGATGAGATCGAGATCCTGCGCCGCCCCAACCGGGGCTGGCGGCTCGCCTACCGCGTCAGCCTCGTCACCGGCATCGCGGCGCTGCTCGGCTGGGTTGCCGTGCTGGCGCTGGGGCCGGTGGCGCGGCGGCGCTGACATGCGTCCCCGCGCCGGGGCTACGCTCCGACGCGCGCGAGTCCAGACAAGTATTCGCGCTCGCCACCGTACAACGCGCGTTCCTGTCGGTCGGGCCGACGGAGGAAGC
>NZ_JAJDNQ010000170.1 GCF_022340605.1 Thiohalocapsa sp. | reverse complement strand
TTGGAGTCGACGCTGATGGCGAGGTAGTGCACGTCCTTCGCGAGGCTGAAGACCAGGTAGAAGCCGTACGCCGCCAGGATGATGAACGCAAACAGGGTCGGATAGACGATCAGCTCCCAACGCCGGGCGCTGTTCTCGAATGCCTGGGAAAGCCGATCCATTGCGTAGGCGTTTGCCTGTGAGTCCGTCGCCTCCGCACCGGGCGGGCCCGCTGGCTGCTCCTTGCTGGGCTGCCCAGCGTTACCAGGGCCGGAATCGGATGGGGATTGGACCATCGGCGCGATTGCCTCAGTGCGTGACTGTTCTTATCTGCGAGCGACCCGAAGCGCTTGCCGGCATTGGCTCGGCAGGCCGGCGGGTGTCTCGCGCGTGAATGACAGTAGAGACTAACATAAAGGCTAAGAATTCCCACGGCGCGACGCGCGGCGCACTTGGTTCGGGGCATCAGCTCAGCAGGTGCGGAAACAGCGCCGCGGCCAAGGCGTAGAACTCTTTGGCGCCCTTGCCCCTGGGCTCGAGCTCGAACACGGCCAGCCCCTCGCTGAAGGAGCGCCGGAACACGGTACGCTGCGAGAGCCGCGGCTTGATGTAGCGCACGTCCGGCAGGGAGACCAGCGCGGCGGCCGCCTCGTTGGTCTCGCGTACGGCGTGGTGGGTGTCCCCGCGGTTGATGAAGCCGATGATCTCGGCAGGGCGCTCGCGCTCGACGGAGCGCACCAGGCGCGCGAACCGCTGCGTGGACCAGATATCGGCCTGTGACGGCGGCACCGGCACCACCACCCGGTCGCACAGCGACAGCGCGGTACGCACCGCGTCCATGTCCGCGGTGCCGATGTCGATAAGTGTCTCCTCATGCTCCGCGAGACCTTCCGGCGTCAGGGCGTCGCGGTCGCGCACCACGAGTACCGGCTCGAAGCCTTCCTCGACGCGGACCTCGGTCACGTCCGACAGGGTCGCCTGCGGGTCGGCGTCGATCAGTTGCACATCTACGTCGGCCATCGCCAGCCAGACGCCGAGATTGAAGGTGAGCGTGCTCTTGCCAGAGCCCCCCTTCAAGCTCCCAACCACTGTGATCATGCCGAACGAGCTCCGTTTCGGTGCCGAGAAGTGACGCGCGCAAGGATACCGCAGGCCACAAGGTCAGTGCGCTGCATCCATCGGTTGGGGCGGAGCGTGGCCGCTGCGCCAAGGCGCAGCGATGAACGCCGTTTCCCCTAGCGCCCGCTGCGGTAGTAACGCTGGTAGAAGTCGTCCTGCGGTACCGGTCCGGGCGCATAGCCGAAGGCCGCCCCCTGCTCCTCGTCATCGCCCGGCCGCTGGCGTTGGTCGCGGTGGGGCTCGACGAAGCGGGGATACTGCGCCACGTCACGATGGCGTTCCTGCTCCTTGCGCGTCAATGGCCGAAAGACATAACCCCCGGCGGTGCCGCCGACAGCGTGCTGCTCGAGCGCCGGGTCCTCCCGGAAGCGATACTGCTGCCGCGATCGTGATTGCGGCGCGCGCCACGGACCGCGATCATCCCTGTAGACGCCCTGGCTGCCGGCGTAGTCGTCACGGCCATCCCTGTAGACGCCCTGGCTGCCGGCGTAGTCGTCACGGCCATCCCTGTAGACGCCCTGGCCGCCGGCGTAGTCGTCACGGCCATCCCGCTGGCGCTGGCGATCGTAGCCGTCCGGGCTCCGCGGCAGCGGCTGGGACGCCCAGTCCGGCGCGCCGTAGCCGTCCGGGACGACGGGCTTAGGCGCCTCGGGGCGCTGCCAGGTGTCGCCCCTGTCCTGGTAGCCGTCATAGCCGTAGCGGTCGGCGCCGAGGGTGTCGCCGTCATAAGGGTAGCCGGGCGCCGGGGACGGGTCAGCGCCCCAATCCCCGTCGGTATACCCGAAGCCCGGCGCGCGCCCTGCCGCCGCGCCCGTCCCGGCGCCGACAAAATCACGGCCGGCATAGCCATACTCGTCAGTGCCGTACTGCTGTCCGTAGTCGCCGCCGTCGTACCCTTGGCCGCGGGCGCCCTCGCTCGGCCAGCCGCTGCCCGCGTTGTACCAACCCGGATCGGGGGCGCCATAGAGATCATCCGCGGTGAGCGGGCTCGCCACAAAGACGGCGGGCGTGAGCAAAAGGGCGAAGGCCGTAAGTCTCAACATGTGCAACACCAACTGCGGCGCATTCCATTCGGGGACTGACCAGGATCGACGGCCCCTGTCAACACAGTCTAGCCGTAGCGGTGACGTCCGACGGGGCGCGCATGCGCCCCAACTCATTCAAAGGTGTCCTGGTCAGCGTCCTCGGTCTTGAGCCGAATGCCGCGCCGCGCGGCCTTTTTCTGGACCTTGGCAACCTTGGCCGTTGTCGTGGCCGCGGTCTTCGCTGCGGCCTTCTTCTTCGCGGGCTGCTTGCGGGCCTGCGGCTTTGCGTCGGTGGACTTTGGCGTGGCCGTGGGCGTCGCCTTTGGCATGGACTGGGGCGCGGGTTTCGGTGCGGCGGCGCCAACCTTGGCGTCGCCAGCCGCGGCATCCGCCGCCTCAGCCGATCCCGCCTCGCCTGTCGCCGTAGGCGCTTGGCTGGATGTTTGCTTTGGCGCCTTTGGGGCCGCTGTTGGGGCGGTTTCCCCGGCGACCTCCGGGGGAGCTTCCCTGGCCACCTCGTCCGGCTCGGCACGCGTCTCGCCCCCGGTGCGCAGCGCGTTGCGCACCTCGGCGGCAGCACGACTGCCCTGGTCGTAGGCGACTCCGCCCGCGCCGACACCGCCGCTGCCGCCGGCACCGCCGCCCGAGCCGCCGCCGGGACGTCCGGGCCCCCGCCTGCGGTACTTGCGCCACAGTGTCTTCAGCCAGTCGAACAGTAGCAGGAAGATACCGCGGACCAGGTAGAACGCCATCATCAGGGCGCTGCCCACCTTGGCGAGCGCCGGCGACGGCTCACGTTGCCGCGGCGGGTGCGCCGTCGCGGTCTTGCTGTCTTCCAGCAGCTCTTCCGCGCATGGGACCGTGGTTCCGGCCGGCGCGCTCGCCACCGCCACCTCGCAGAGATCCCGGCTCGCGGCCACGCAACCGAGCGGGATGACGATCAGGGTCAGCACCGTGGACACCAACACGCCCGAGGAGAGCGAAATGGCCATGCCCTGGAAGATCGGATCGGTGTAGATGACGCTGGAGCCGGCCACCAACGCCAGCGCGGTAATCACGATGGGCCTGGTTCTGGTCTTGCACGCGCGGATCACGGCCTCCGCCACCGGCACGCCCTTCTGCACCTCATGGATGGAGAAGTCCACCAGCAGGATGGAGTTACGCACGATGATGCCGGCCAGTGCGATCCAGCCGATCATGGACGTGGCGGTGAACTCGCCGCCCAATCCGAGTTGGAACATCAGCCAGTGCGCCGGGATGATGCCCAACAGCGTCAGCGGGATCGGCGCCATGATCACCAGCGGAATGCGGAAGTTCCCGAACTCCCACACCACCAGGATGTAGATCAGCACCAGCGCGACGCCGAAGGCGGCGCCCATGTCGCGGAAGGTCTCGTAGGTGACGGTCCACTCGCCCGCCCACTCGAAGCCGGATACCTGGTCCGTCGGCGGCGGCCCGAGCCAATACGCCTTCGGCTCGGTGCCGTCCGGCGCCGCGTAGCCCATCTCGTTGAGACGGTTCTGCACCTGCATCATGGCATAGACCGGGGCCGCGAGATCGCCGCCCACATCCGCGACGACGTACTCCACCGCGCGCAGATCCTTGCGGTAGATGATGTTCTCCTCCGGCACGCGCTCGAAGCGCCCGAGCTCCCGCAGCGGTACGGTGAAGCCGGCGTTGGAGCGGATCGGCAGGTCGCCGAGGGTGTCGATCTGCGAGCGCTCCGCCAGCGGGACTTGCAGCACGATGTTCACCGGCTCATGCCCGGAGCGCATCTTCACGTCGCCCAGGGTGGCACCGCCAAGCGCCATGGCGAGGTTCTGGTTGATGGTGTCCACGGAGATGCCGCGGCGGACGGCCTTCTCGGTGTCCACGTCGAAGCGCCAGTAGTCGAAGGCCTCGCGGAGATAGTTGTCGACGTCCCGCGTGCTCTCGGCCTGCTCGAAGATATCGGTCAGATCGCGGGCGAAGTCACGCCGCACCTCCGCCGAGGGTCCATGCACCTCGGCCACGACGGATTGCAGCACCGGCGGACCGGGCGGCATCTCGACAACGGCGATGTGCGCACCGCTCTCGTCGGCGAGCGGTTTGAGCATCTGCCGCGCCTCGACGGCGATCTCGTGACTGGAGCGCTTGCGCTCGTGCTTGTCGGTGAGCTGCACCAGCAGCTCACCCTGCCAGGGCTTGTCGCGCAGATAGTAGTGGCGCACCATGCCGTTGAAATCGAACGGCCGCGCCGTGCCGGCGTAGAGCTGGATCGCCGTCACTTCCGGCATCTTGCGCACTTTCTCGGCCATGCGGTGCGCCAGGTTCGCCGTCACCGGCAGCGCCGTGCCCTCCGGCATGTCCAGCACCACCGAGAACTCCGGCTTGTTGTCCAGGGGCAACATCTTCACCGGCACCCACTTGAAGTAGAAGAAGGAGCAGGTGAACAGGAAGGTGCCCCACATGATCAGCTTGAAGGCAAGCCGCTTGCGCTTGTTCTCGATCAGCGGGGTCAGAATGGATACATAGAGCTTCTCCAACCGCTCTGCTTCCCGATGCTCTCGCTTCTCGGCGACCTCCAGGTAGCGCATGGAGGGCCGCAGCCACTTGGAGATGGCGAGATAGGGTGTGAACACGAACGCCGCGAACAGCGAGATCAGCATCGCCACCGAGCCCAGCGCCGGAATCGGCTCCATGTAGGGCCCCATCATGCCGCTGACGAAGCCCATCGGCAGCAGCGCGGCGATGACGGTGAAGGTGGCGAGGATGGTGGGGTTGCCGACCTCGCGCACCGCGTCCACGGCGGTGGCGTCGTCGGTGCGGCCCTCTTCCAGCCAACGGCGGTAGATGTTCTCGATGACAACGATTGCATCGTCCACGAGGATGCCGATGGAGAAAATCAGCGCGAACAGGCTGACGCGGTCGATGGTGTAATGGGTGATCCAGGCGGCGAAGATGGTCATCAGCAGCACCACCGGGATGACCAGCATCACGACGATGGCAGGCTTCAGCGCACGGAACGCCAGCAGCACCAGCACGAAGACAAAGAAGGTCGCCACGAACAGCTTGAAGATCAGCTCCGAGACCTTCTCGTCGGCGGTCTGGCCGTAATTGCGGGTGACGCTGACCTCGACGTTGTTGGGGATGCGCCCGCCCTTGAGCTCTTCCACTTTGTCGATGATCGCGTTGGCGACGGTAACACCGTTGGTGAGCTCCTTCTTGGCCACGGCGATGGTGACCGCCGGAACGCCGTCGGCGTGCTCTCCCTTTTCCGCGGCGGGGCCGGTGTAGTAGGCGACGAGCTGCGAGGCGTCCTCCGGCGCGCGGCGCACCTGGGCCACGTCGTAGACGTAGACCGGAATCTCGTTGAAGGTGCCGACCACCAGCCGGGCAATCTCGTCGGCACTCTTCAGGAAGGAGCCGGTGGTCACCGAAAAGTGCGAGCCGCTCGACTCGACGCCACCGGCCGTGGCCTCCGCGTTCGCGGTCTTGATAGTGTTGGCCACGTCACCCAGACTGATGCGATAGCCCGACAGACGCTCGGGTGAGGCGTCCACGGTAATCTGCTCGCGCCGACCGCCGACGATGAAGGCGTTGCCGGTGTTGGGCACCTCCTTCAGCATCTGTAGTACGTCCTGCGCCAGCAGGCGCAGCTGGCCATCGTCCACGTCCGGGCGACCGTCGCCGTCGACGTCCTTTGACCAGAGCGTCAGTGTCACGATGGGCACATCGTCGATGCCCTTGCTCTTCACCAATGGCGGCAGCACGCCCGGCGGGACCTTGTCCATGTTCGAGGCGAGCTTGTCGTTCACCTTCACCAGCGACGGGCCCATGGGCTCGCCCACCTCGAACTGCACGGTGACGATGCCCTGCCCGCGCTCGGCGGCGGAGTAGACATGCTCCACGCCGGGGATCTCGCTGATCATCCGCTCCAGCGGCTGCATCGCCAGGTTGCTCACCTGCTCTGCCGACGCGCCCGGATACTGGACCATGATGTCGATCATGGGCACCGAGATCTGCGGATCTTCCTGCCGGGGCGTGGCGATGAGGCCGAGCAGGCCCATCATCAGCATGGCCACGTAGAACAGCGGCGACAGCGGCGAGCGAATGAAGAAGCGGGCCGTGCGACCGGCGAGGCCCAGGCTGCCCTCATCGTAGGTGTGCTCGCCCTTCGGCGGGGTGGCGCGGGTGCGTTCGTCCTGGCTCATGGGTCGGTATCGGACTCGGGTTTCGGGGGCGCGCACCGGTGCGGCCCGGGTTGCGGCGGCGGCCGAAGCCGCGCCGACGGGGTGAGCCTTTCGGCTCCGGGCTGCGAGACCTGGGCGCTCTGAGTGGGAGACGCCTTGCGGGCCAGTCGGGAGCGAATTGGGGGCGAGCTGAGGTTTGGCGACAGATGACGGCTCGAGACGAGCGCGCCACGCGCTGCCGGCGCACTCGCCTCAGCGACCACCATGTTCGCCCCGGGACCAGCTGCTGGTGATGCCGGCACCGGGATTCTCGAGTATGCGCTCGCCGGGCCGCAGCCCGCTCAGCACCGTCACCATCCCGTCCGGTCGCGGCTCGCCGACGCGGATCAGGCGCAGTTCGGGCTTGCCCTCTTCGTCGAGCACGTAAACGCCGGGCAGGCTGCCGTTGAAACGGATCGACGAGCGCGGTATCACCGGGTTGACGCGCGCCGGAGCGCTGAAGTCAGGCACCAGCACCTTGGCGTACATGCCGGGCTCGGAGACGCCCTGCGGCAGATCGAACTTGACCTTGACCGTATGCCGCTGGGGGTCCGCCATCGGGAAGATTTGCGCCACGCGAACCGGCAGACCGGTGCCCTCGGTGGTGCTGCCGCCGTGCGCCGGCACGTCCAGTTCGGCGCGCAGCATCGTGCCCTCGCGCAGGCCGGGGCGCAGCCGCGCGGGCACGTCCACCTCGACCTGCAGGTATTCGACGTCCGCGTAGTTCATCAGCGGCTGCCCCGGCTGGACCGTGTCGCCCACCTCGACGAACTTCTTGACGATGACGCCATCAAACGGTGCCACGGAACGTGCATCCCGCAGTTTGGAGTCGAGCGCGCGCAGCTCCGCCTGGAGGGCCATGATGGCGTTGCGCGCCTCCTGAATCTGGGTGCCGGAGGCATACAGGTCGGCGGACAGCTCGGCGCCTTGGTTGCGATCGCCGACGAAATCTTCCATGGGGCGGGTGAAGAACTGATCGAACAAGTTGGGAATAGCCATGCCCCCTGGCGATGTGCGCGAGCGCGGCGCGTAGAGCTCGCGGCTGTATTGCACGCCGGCGTTGCGCAGCTTGGCATCCGCCGTCGCGATCTGCGCGATCAGCCCCTGGCGCTTGGCGCGCAGCTCGCTGTCGTCGAGGGCGACCAGGGTGTCGCCACGGTCGAAGCTGTCGCCCTCGATACCCGCGAGGTATTTGACCCGGCCGGGCAGCTGGGCCGCGAGCGTCACCTCTTTGTAAGGAATGACCGTGCCACCGACGGAGACCGTCGGCAGCCCTTCCGCCTGTTTCACGACGTAGACGCCGTCGGCAGCCTGCACCGCGGCGGGAAGCAGCAGACAAGCGGCGAGCAGCCGCGCCGTGACTGAGGAGGTTTTTCCCATGTGTACGGGTTCCTGAAGACAGCGGGAATTGGGGAGGCGGAGCGCGCGGTGACGGCCCGCGTGAGCCGCCGGCGAGAACACCGGCGAAGACGCCGGCCGCAGTGTCGATCCTGCGCACGGCCACTGCAAGCGTCGGCGCAAGCCTCCCGGGCGTAGCACGATCGGGATTGCAACATGCGCGGGCTGGCCCGGCGGCCGCCGGCCGGTGGCACCTGTGGTGGTCGGGAGAAGTGTCAGTGCACGCTCCTGTGGCCCAGATTTTCGTTATGTTGCGCGAGTGATCGCCAGGCGCAAAACGCAGTCAGCTAGTATCTCGGAATCAGTCAATGACTTCAACCTACAAAGACGCTAAACCGATCCAAATCAAGCCGTTGGCGCTATCGAACGGCGTCTGGGCACGTCGCCGGCTGTCGGACGCTGGGAGGCGCGCGCCGCAGCGGAGCAGGACCGCCGCGCTGTGCCATGACCCGTGGGCCATCGGAGCCGGGTGGCGATCGGGCGGCGCCGGCTGACCGGCGCCGCACATCGCGTATAGTATCCGCCCGCGGCGCGGCGCGCACAGCCGAACGCAGGTCCCTGGCGCAGGTCCCTGGCGCAGATCATGGTGACCGGGCGTGCGCGCCCGTACCATGCCAGCCGCTCGGGTCGAGCCGCCGCAGCGCGCGCGGGCGCCACACCCTCCATCACGAACCACAGACCAGGAGACCCGCCCATGCCTTCCGCGGCAGGACCGGAAACCGTGCAGAAACGCCTGAGCGACCTCGAATCGCACCTCGAGCAGGAGAACCCGATTCTGCTCAACGCGGTCCAGAGCTTCCGCGCCCTCGACCGCGTCGCCTACGACATGGCGCTGCTGCCGGAGAACAGGTCCTTCGCGAGCCAGGTGCCCTGGTGGCCGCTGATCTCGGTGCTGGGCACCTTCTCGGCCGGCAAGTCCACCTTCATCAACGACTTCCTCGGGCACAACATCCAGCGCACCGGCAACCAGGCGGTGGACGACCGCTTCACGGTCATTGTCTACAGCCCCGAGGAGCGCTCGCGCACCTTGCCGGGCATCGCGCTGGACTCCGACCCGCGCTTTCCGTTCTACCAGATGTCGCAGCAGATCGAGCGCGTTACCGGCGGCGAGGGCAAGCGCATCGACGCCTATCTTCAGCTCAAGACCTGCCACACCGATCAGCTCAAGGGCAAGATCCTCATCGACTCCCCCGGCTTCGACGCCGATGCGCAGCGCGACACCATCCTGAGCATCACCGACCACATGATCGGCCTCTCTGACCTGGTACTGGTGATGTTCGACGCGCGCCACCCGGAGCCGGGGGCCATGCGCGACACCCTGAAGCACCTGGTGGTCGAGACCAAAAACCGGGCTGATTCCAACAAGTTCCTGTTCATCCTCAACCAAATCGACACCTCCTCGAAGGAAGACAACCCCGAAGACGTTGTGGCCGCCTGGCTGCGCGCGCTCGGCGAGGTGGGCCTGACCACCGGGCGCTTCTACACCATCTTCAGCCCGGCGGCGGCGCCCATCGCCGACCCGGTCCGCCGCGAGCGCTTCGAGGCCAAGCGCGACGCGGATCTGAAGGAGATCTACGAGCGCATGGACCAGGTGGAGGTGGAGCGTGCGTACCGGATCATTTCCGCGCTGCGCAAGACGGCCACCGAGCTGGCCGACGACACCATCCCGCTGCTGACCCGCGCGCTGCGCCGGTGGCGCTCGCGCACGCTGTGGCTGGACCTGGTCGTGCTGCTGGCGGCCGCGGGGGGATTTCTGTTCTGGAGCATCAGCGTCGGCGACTGGCACGGGCTCAGCTACCAGCCCGCCTGGCTGGCCTGGCTGGACGCGCAAGGGATCACCCGCGGCAAGCAGATCGGCATCGGGGTCGTGGCAGTGCTGGCGATCCTGTTGCACCTCGGCGTGCGCCGGCTCGCCGCCGCCGGCGCCCGCGGCTGGCTCAAGCGACAGCTTAAGGGCAAGCAACTGCCGGGCGAGCCGCTCGCCGCCTTCAACGCCAACATCAAGCGCTGGGGCCAGGAGCTGATGGGCCGCCCGGCGGGCTACAGCAGTTGGTCCGACGGGCGCATCATCGAGGTATTGCGCGACTGCGAGAACTACGTGCAGAGCCTGAACGAACGCTTCACCAACCCGAGGGGCCTCGCCGACTAAAGGCGCCGGAACGGCCCGCGATGAGCGCCCGGCAGTCCGGATTGGCCCGCATCGGCATCGACCTCGGCGGCACCAAGATCGAAGGCGCCGTGCTGACGCCCGCCGGTGAACTGACACACCGCCACCGGCTGCCCACGCCGCGCCACGACTACGCCGGCACGCTCGCGCGCATCGCCGAGCTGGTGGACACCCTCGCCCGCGCCACACCCTGCGACGAGCGCATCGGCGTCGGCACCCCCGGCGCCATCTCCCCCTTCGACGGGCGCCTGCGCAACGCCAACTCCGTGTGGCTGAACGGCCGCACGCTGCAAGCCGACCTTGCAGCCAAGCTTGGCCAGCCGGTGCGCACGGCCAACGACGCGGACTGCTTCGCGCTGTCAGAGGCCACCGACGGTGCTGCCGCGGGCGCCGCGAGCGTCTTCGGCGTCATCATCGGCACCGGCACCGGGGGCGGCATCGTGGTGCACGGCCGGCTGCTGCAGGGGCCGAACGCCATCGCCGGCGAGTGGGGCCACAACTCCCTGCCCTGGCCGGAGCCCGAGGAATTGCCGGGCCCGCCCTGCTATTGCGGCCGCCGTGGCTGCATCGAGACCTTCTGCTCCGGCCCGGGACTCGCCGCGGACTTCACCGCCGCCACCGACCGTCACCTGGATGCCGCCGCCATCGCCGCCGCGGCCGACCGTGGCGACGCCGAGGCCGAGGCCGCACTCCAGCGCCACGAGCGGCGGCTGGCGCGGGCGCTGGCCTCCATCGTCAATGTGCTGGACCCGGAGGTCATCGTGCTGGGCGGCGGGCTTTCCAAGCTCGGCCGGCTGTACCGGACCCTACCGCCGCTGGTGGCCGAATACGCGTTCTCCGATGGCCTCGCCACCCGCATCCTGCCGCCGCGCTTCGGCGACAGCAGCGGCGTGCGCGGTGCGGCGATGCTGTGGACCGACGGCGCCGACTGAGCCGGGCAGCCACAGTACCGCTGTCCCGTGCCGCCATCACGGGTGTGTCAAGCGGCACTCACCGCGGCAGCCAGAGTCTTTGGCCAAAATCGAAAGGACGCGAGGCCACAATCCGCGCTGCGGCCGCACCGGAATGTGCTGGGTTGAGCAGAAGATTCATGCTCTCCGGGACGATGACCGACGGGACCTGAAGCACGGGCGAGCGCTGCGTGCGCAGCCAATCGTCGCCGAAGGCGCGCGGGTCCTCCGGCAAACGCGTCAGCGTCTCGACGGCGAGGTCCGCCAGATCGATCTCGAGGAGCACGTAGTCGTCCGGCACCAAATGGGGCGGCAGGTCCAGATGCACCCGCACCTCCAGCACGGCCAAGGCCGCGGACGATGCGGCATAGACCAGCGGTCGTCCCGGCGAGCTCCAACGTCCGCCGTACAGCCTCGCCCCTTCGCCGCTCAGGTCCGCATAGGGCGCTCGACACAGCCGCCACGCCCCCACTCCCACTACGCGGCAATCCCGTGCGCGATCCGCCCGAGCAGGGTTTCGACCTCGCGTGCGCCCTCGTTGGTATCGAGCAGGTAGAGCGGGCGCTCGCCCGCCAACGGGAGCGTAGGGCGGCGCAACCAGGCGGCAGCCTTGTCGCGGTCGCCGAAGGTCTCCTCGGCGAGCGCCACCACCCGGGCGACGCGCAGCAGGCGGTCGGACTGCTCCGGTGTCAGGGTCCCGGCCTTGCGCCGGTGGGCGAGCGTCTTGCGCGGCAACACGACCTTGTCCAACTCGGCAAGCGTCAAACGACCGGTGTCCAGCATGCGCTGCACCGACGCCACCGGCAGTCCGCGGCGCACGATGCGCACCAAGTCCATGCCGCTGCGAATATCCTGCCCGACAACGGCCTTGCCGCCGACTAGATCGATCGTCAAATCGCAAGTGGGCATCGCGGCACTCCAAGGTGCAGATGCACGCAGCATAGGTGCATATCGCCGGCTCCTGCAAGCGCTTTCATCCACTCGGCCACCCCCCGGCCCTGACCGCCTCCGCGCCCGGCCCTATCGGCGTCGATCATAAGTCCGACGATGCCGGAACGATAATCAAGGCCCTGACGCATGACAGCCCCGGTTGCCATGCCCTTTGCGAGCGAGCCCTAGGACGCAGCCGCGGCCTCCCGCAACGCCGCCGCCACGGCTCGATGCTCCGCTATTCCAATCCGCTCGGCGACCCGCGCCGGGTCGATGTCCGGCTGCGCCGACAGCACCGATGCCTTGACCTTGCGGATGCGTGCAAGCGAATCCTCCACCCTCGCAACCGATACCTCCTCGGCGTCGATTTGCCGCGCCAGGGTTTCCATCAGCTGGAACTGGATCTCAGTCTGTGAGTGGCGGCCGTCGAGTCCGCCGCCGCCGCCGATGAAGAGGTCGCAGCCCGCCTCCACGGCCCGGCGGGTCAGCTCGGCCGGCGACCAGCGGCCCCAGACGCCGCGCATCTCCATGTTGTCGGTGACGATGAGACCGTCGAAGCCCATCTCCTCACGCAGCAGGCCGGTGAGGATGGGCCGGGACAGGGTCGCCGGCCAGTCGGGATCCAGCGCCGGGTAGAGGACATGAGCCGTCATCATCGCCGCCACGCCGGCCGCGGCCGCTTCGCGGAACGGCGGCAGCTCGATCTGCTCCAGCGACGCGCGCTCGCGGCGCACCACCGGGAGCTCCAGGTGAGAGTCCGCATCCGTATCGCCATGGCCGGGGAAGTGCTTGCCGCAGGCCATCAGTCCGTGGCGCTGATAGGTGTCGATCACCGCCCGCGCCACCGCGGAGACCAGCGCCGGCGTGCCGCCGTAGGCGCGGTCGCCAATGATGGGGTTGGCCGGGTTGCTGTCCACGTCCAGCACCGGCGCGTAGTTGAAGTTGATGCCGACGGCGGTGAGCTCCGCGGCGCTGACGGCCGCCGCGCGCCGCACCAGCTCCAACGAGCCGCTGCGCGCGTAGACGCGGCCCAGCAGCCGCGCCGGCGGCAGCTCCGTGAAGGGCGCACGCAGCCGCGCCACGCGGCCGCCCTCCTGGTCCACGCTGATCAGCGGCGGGGCATCCGCTGGATACAAACCGTGCAGATCGCGGCACAAGGCGGCGACCTCGGCCGGCGTGCCAATGTTGCGCCGAAACAGGATGAAGCCGGCCGGCCGCCAGCGCCGGATGGTTTCCGCCAGCGCGTCGTTGAGCGCGGTGCCGTCGAAGCCGAGGATGAAGAGTCCACCGGCAAGGTGGCGTGCATGCATGGCGTTGGCCCCTGAGCCGCGCGCGGCGGCGTGTGTCCCCTGATTGGCGGCCGTCATTATAGATTTAGCAAGCACCGCGCTAGTGCTTCGCTGCGGAAATTCCGAGACCGGGCTCCCTCGTCGTCGTGGTCGTGGTCGTAATCGAATATCCGGACGGTTGAGATCACGACAACGACAACGACAACGACAACGACCACCTTGACTCAACTCCAAGCATGTGGCGCCGTCAAGCAATCTGGGGTCACCAGTGGATTGGCGGTCCACCGACATCGGCACCGGAATCGGGCTCGGGCTCGAGCTCGATCGCAACCTCAAGCCCAACCTCGATGTTCACCACAGAACCGTCCAGCCGGATCCG
>NZ_JAJDNQ010000163.1 GCF_022340605.1 Thiohalocapsa sp. | reverse complement strand
GCTTGCGGATGATGCAAGCCCTACATTTGCACGGGCCCGAAAGTGGGTGCAGGAGACGCGCTACGTGGCGCTGAGCACCGAGACTACGATGCTCGAGCAGGAACTTTCCACACTGCCGCTGCGGACGCAGTTGCTGGAGGCAAAACTCGACCAGGAAAAGGCCAACGTCGGCTCGATCGGCGAGCGTATGCGGGTACTCGATGAACTGATCGATCGCAAACGCCGTCAGGCGGCGGAGCAAGCAACGACGGCAGCCGAGCAGACGCAGCGTGAATTGGAGGGCATGCATCCGGTTTTGGTCGCGTTGTCCGCGGAAAACGCCGCGCTGTCGCGTGACATCAACGACATCACCCAGCAGCTTCAGGCGCAGGATCTGGTGCGGCAGAACCTCGAGCGGATCGTGGAGCAGCTCGACGCCGATTACCAGGATGCCCGTGAAACCCTGAAGTCTGGCGAGGTCAACGACGATCTTGGTCGAATCCTGTTGCAGCAGTTCGACGCGCTGCCCGATCTGCGGGTTTTTGTTCAAAACGACGAGCAGCGCAAGGCGGAGATCGCCGACCTCACCGTGCGCCGGTTGAAGCATCGCGCCGAGGCACGGCGCATCGCGGATGCAGACGCTACGGTCGAGGGGCTCGTGCTGGAGCTACAGGCCGATGCGGAGATCGAGGCGCAGAAGACCAAGTTGCTGGAACTGGTGCAGCACCGCCAGACACTGCTCGACAAGGCCTTGGAGGTGAACCCCCTCTACCTCAGCAAGCTGCGGGAGCTCGATCGAGCCGAGCAGGCGTTACTCACAACCGCCGCCGAGTATGACGCCTACTTGGACGAGCAACTCCCCTGGTTGCGCAACGCCAAACCGATCCAACTTGCGGACATCCGCGCGATGCCGAGCGAGCTCGGCGCCCGGCTCGCGGCAGCGGACCTGCCGCGCCTGCCGCGCCTCATTGGCCGGCAGCTCGCGCGCAGTCCCGCCTTCTGGCTGGCCGTGATTGCCGCCGGCGCCCTGCTCTTGCGACGCCGCGCGATCATCGCAGCCATCGAATCGGTTGCGCCCCGGATCGGCAAACCCACCACCGATCGCATGAGCTATACCGGGAGGGTGCTGGTCCTGACGCTGCTGCTTGCGGCACCGCTGCCCCTGCTGTTGGCGGCCGTGGGCTGGCAGCTCCAGGTCGATGCCGGCGCAACAGAGCTGTCCCGCGCCTTGGGCAATGCACTCACACGGGCCGCCTTGCAGCTGTACATTCTGTGCAGCCTGGTGGCCATCTGCCTGCCGCACGGGTTGGCGGCGGTCCATTTCCGCTGGCCGGAGCGCAACCTGGCGCTGCTGCGAACCCAGCTCCGTCTATTCGTCTGGCCGTTCGTGCTCTCGGTCTTGATCATCAACCTCGCGCTTGGTATCAACCAGGTCGAGACCGGCGGAACCTTGGCCAAGCTCGGTCTGCTGTTTGCCTACGTTCCGCTGTCCTGGTTCCTGTACCGGGTGTTCCATCCCCGTCGTGGCGTGCTTGCTCACCTGCGAAGAGGTGGCGACTACCCAATGGTCTTCCGCACCTACCCCATCTGGTACCCGCTGACCGTGGGCTCTCCCTTGGCATTGATCGCCCTCGCGTGGACCGGTTACGTCTACACGGCGACAGCCTTTTCGGATCTGTTTCTGCTGACGCTCTGGTTCCTGCTTGCGCTGGTGCTGGGCAACGCACTCGCATTGCGTTGGCTGCAGGTCACCAGGCGGCGTCTCGCCTACGATACCGCCATGGAACGCCGACGTGCGGAGCAAGCGGAAGCAGAAGAACAGGAAGCGCTCGGGGAACTGGGTGAACTGCACTTTGAGGAGCCGGAGGTCGACATTTCGGCGCTGAGCGATGAGACGCGCGGGCTGATCCGGATACTCATGGTCACCGCGGCCCTCGTCGGCCTTT
Organism: Thiohalocapsa sp.; assembly: GCF_022340605.1. Classification (GTDB taxonomy): domain Bacteria; phylum Pseudomonadota; class Gammaproteobacteria; order Chromatiales; family Chromatiaceae; genus Thiohalocapsa. Next base: position 37,997 of record NZ_JAJDNQ010000163.1, on the reverse strand, counting down.
ACCTGATCTGGTTTAGCGCCCTGCCGGCGCTGCACATCTTCGACGACGTGATCTTGTGGCATGGGACCGAGATCGTCGATGGCGCGGAGCAGCCGCTGCCCATCACGCTGGGCAGCCTGGGGCAAGCGCTACTCTATGCCGTCGGCGCCTGGGTGCTGGCGGTTCGCCTCCCTGCCCTGTTGGAGATCCTGCTGCTGCAGCGCTTTGAAATGACGGCTGCCGGCCGCTACACCCTGACCACCCTGACGGCCTATATCGTCGTCGCGGTGGGCCTGTTGCTCGTGCTCAGCACGCTGGGGGCGCGATGGTCGCAAGTGCAATGGCTGGTGGCGGCACTCAGCGTCGGCATCGGCTTCGGCCTGCAGGAGATCGTCGCCAACTTCATCAGCGGGTTGATCATCCTGTTCGAGCGCCCCATCCGCGTCGGCGACGCCGTCACCGTTGGCGACACCGACGGCGTAGTCACCAAGATCAAGATCCGCGCCACCACCATCCGCAACTGGGACGGCAAGGAGCTACTGGTGCCGAACAAGGAGTTCATCACCGGACGTCTGCTCAATTGGTCGCTGTCGGACCAGACCACGCGGCTGGTTCTCGCCGTAGGCATCGCGTATGGATCGTCGGTACGCCAGGCCATGGACCTGCTGGAAGAAGCGGCGAACGAGAACCGCAACGTGCTCGATGAGCCTTCCCCTACCGTGATCTTCGAGACCTTCGGCGACAACGCGCTCGGCCTATTACTGCGCTGCTTCGTCGACTCAATCGATCTGCGCGTCAGCACCATCAGCGCATTGAACGAGGCCATCAACGACAAGTTCAATGCCGCCGGCATCAGCATCGCCTTCCCGCAGCGCGACCTGCATCTCGCCACCATCAAACCGCTGCGCGTTCAGATCGAGAACACGATGGCTACAAATGGATAGAACCGTAGTCGATTCGCCAGTTGACCAATCGCTTCCACCTACGCAGGCATCGGGGAGACGCGCTTTAGGACCTCCGCGGAGTCTGGATCGCCGCGGAGCTGATGGTAGAACTCGCCGCGGTTGAGCGCCTGACGTTGCGCCGCAGCGCCGGGAGGACGGCCAAAGCTAAGCCAAACGAAAAGCCGATGACCCATGTCGGCCGTCACGCCGCCGCGACCGGCCGCGATGTCATGGTCAGGCTGCTCGATGACGGGTACGTGGAAGTGACGGTCAACACCTACGTCGGCGACCGCGAGTCGGACATGCCGGGGCTGATGGCGCGCGCATGACAGACGCTCCAGGCGCCGGTACCATGGCCAGAAGCCGTTGTTTTGCCGGAGCGAAATTGAGGGACAGTGCGGCCTGGCAAGTCCGCGTGTTCTAGCGGGTGAGAGTCCCGCCTGGGTAATCGTGAGCCGCGAGCCCAGTATCGAACCTTGCGGCGTGGCTGGTAACAGCCGCGTCGATGCGTAGGCACGAGAGCAGGCGAGGTGCAAAGGTAACGGGTGAAGCCGACCCTGAAGGTGTTGAGCCCCGAAAAGTTTAGCGTTGGAGAGTGCCGACGGGTTTGTCCCTCCGGCAGGCAACAATCCGTGCCACGCTCTGGCAAGTGGCACGGGTACTCCCCGGGGTCCGAGGCCGCGTCGAGCCTGACATTGAGAGCACGTGGTCACCAGGGAGATCCTGGCATCGGTCCGTGGGAAGCGGGCACCCGCGAACAAGTGTAAAAGCGAGGACGCGGGCGTCGGTGCTGGGAAGTCGGAGCCACCCATAGTAGCGTTGAAGCCGGGCAATGCCGGTGGAGTCAAGGGGTGGCGGACTGAGACAACGCAAGAGTGATACACGGCCCTACGCCGAGAGGACTCTGACCGTGACAACCAAAGTTGAGCGTTTCACACTGAAGGCGCGCGAGGAGCCGCAGAGGCGGTTCAATGCCCTGATGGGAATCCTGTGGGACCTGGATGGGCTGCGCGCGAGCTTCGGGCGCCAAGACGGACGCAAGGCGCCCGGAGTCGATGGGGTAAGGAAAGAGGACTATGCCGCGGGCGTGCAGGCGCGCCTGGAAGAGTTATCGGCGCGGATACGCCGATTGGGCGATGTGCCGCAGCCGGCGCGGCGGACCTACATCCCGAAAGGCGATGGCCGCATGCGGCCACTGGGCGTCCCGAGCTCCTAGGACCGCCTAGTGCAGGACCGTCTAAGCCAGATACTGCAGGCCATCTGGGAGCCGGAGTTCCGGGACTGCTCCTTTGGCTTTCGCCCCGGCCGCAGCGCGCATGATGCGCTGCGTGGGGTGGCCGAGGTCATCACCAACGAACGGACGCAATGGGTGGTGGAAGCCGACATCAAAGGCTTCCTCGACCATGTCTCCCATGCCCACCTACTGCGCTTCCTGGAGCACCGCATCGCCGATCCCAACCTGTTGCGGATCATCCAGCGGTTCCTGAAGGCCGGCATCATGGAAGACGGTGTGTTCACGGCCGGCGTTGAAGGAACGCCGCAAGGCGGGCTGGTCTCGCCCGTGCTCAGCAACATCTACCTGCACTACGTCCTCGACCTCTGGTTCGAAGAGCGTTTTGCACGGCGCTGTGCGGGCAAAGCCTACCTGATTCGCTACGCCGACGACTATGTGGCCTGCTTTGAGCACGAGGCCGATGCGCGCGCATTCCTGGAGGCCATGGCCGCGCGACTGGCGCAATTTGCCCTGGAAGTCGAGCCGAGGAAGACCGCGCTGCTGGCATTCGGCAGCGCCATGCTGGGACGCCGGGCGGAGTACGAAGGACCACGGACCTTCAGCTTCCTGGGCTTCACCCACTACGTGGGTCGCAGCCGGCGGGGGCGTTTTGTCGTTGGGCGCAAGACCGACGGCAAGCGCTTCCGCAAGAAGCTCACGGCCCTGAACACACGCCTGTGCGCACTGCGCACGGAGGGCGGCAACGCGATGGTGGCATTTCTCGTTCGCCACCTGCGCGGCCACATCCAGTATTACGGCGTCAGCGGCAACAGTGGCTGGTTATCGAGCTACGTTTACTTCGCCACGCGTCTGCTTTTCAAATGGCTGAACCGACGTAGCCAGAAACCTTCGCTGAACTGGACGCAATTCGACGCGTACATCGGCCGGTGGCTGCCCAAGACTCGCATCCTCCACGACCTCTACCCCGTCCCTTGGTGGAAGACTCAGACTGGCAGCCGGATAGCGTAACACTCCAAGTCCGGTTCTGCGAGGAGTCGGGTGCCGAACCGTCGCATGGCAGAGATAGTGTGGCACCGCCGGGAAACCAGGCGGCAAACAGAGAACACCAACTTCTGCCTAAACGGCGGCAAGGCCCCGGCTTACTCTCCGACCCTGTGGTGTCCCCAAAAACACCTATCGCCTCAACAAAAGATCGCCTCAACAAAAGCTTACATGCGTTTCGACGCCCTGACACCGCGCGCCCGGCATCGAGCCGGGCACGCCGCGAGCCGGCTGAAAGCCGGCGCTCCCAGCGGGCCGCGCAGGTGGCAGGGTCAGGTGGTTGAGCGCTGCCGTCGTCAGCCCTAAGCCAGGGTGGTTCCGGGCCTCAACAAGACGATGGCGGCTACGTTGGTCTCCGTTCGCGTCCATGCTGGCGGGGTGGGCGGAGCGGAGAAGCGGGTCGCATCGGGCAACGTATCGATGAGCGCGTGGGCGGCTTGTTTGAAGGTTTCGGTCTGCATCGTCATCGTTCTCACGGGCTGTTGCCCTGCCGGTGGGTGTCGTGCAGCAGCGCCGATGCTCGCGGCCGGAGCGTCAAGCATTCCAGTGTGGCGTCGGCGGGGGTGTCCTCAACGAGCCTTCGACGTGCGCCTTGGCAGTGCTCACTGGTCGGCGCTGCGGGAAGGTGGTCGGCGCCTACAGGCTCCGGCTCGGATCGGGTTGGCAGGATCGGGATCGAGCATAGCGCTCTGCGCGCCGAATAGCATTCTCCGTGATCTCGGACAGGGGCACGAGTTGCCCGCCCATGGCGCGCACCCGCAGCGCCAGCACTTGTTCCAGGTCGGCCTTGTCGGCGGCGTCGTATTCGACGTGGATGGGCACGGCGTGTTTGACGTTGGCCCCGTGCAGGTAGCTCATGTCCTCGCCGGCGAGCACGGTCGCCAGCGCCTGGGCGACGGCGGCCCGCTCGACGCCGAGCCGCGCGGCCTTGGCGCGGTCCACGACCACGAGCACCTGGGCCGAGAGGAATTCGACGGAGTCGTCGATGCCGACGATGTCGGGCGTCTTTTCGAACACGCCGCGCACTTGCTTGGCGACGCGGTTGACCACCAGCAGCACGGAGCCCGCGATGAGCACCAGGATGCCCGCCAGCAGCAGCCAGCGGTTACGGATGCCTTTGCCGCCGGCCAGGAACGGTCCAATGACGCGGTGGAAGAAGCCGTGCAGGCGCTAGCCGCCGCCTTCATGATGGTCGCCATGGTGCGGGTCGTGGGCGCCCTCGCCCGCCGTGCCCGCCGTGGCGCCTGCCGTGGCCACCGCATCGTGCCGCTTGCCGAGCATGAAGTTGCTCATCCAGGGGGTGAAGACGAAGGCCACCACCAGGGAGATGAGCATGCCCATGGAGGCGTTGATGGGGATGGGGCTCATGTACGGCCCCATCAGCCCCGTTACGAAGACCATGGGCAGCAGCGCGGCGATGCTGACCTCGACGTCGTCGGGGATGAAGGTGCCCTCGAGCTGCGCGATGCGCTGCTCGACGCGCGCGGCGATGTCCACGGCGTTCTCGACTTCCTTCTTGGCCACGGCGATGGTCACCGCCGGCGCGGTGCAGCCCATGGCCAGCGCGCACAGCTCGGTGTCGGACAGCGCGTGAAAGGTGACGTTGATCTGCGGCGCTTCCTCGCGCGGCGTCACCAGGATGGCGAACAGCCCCGCAGCGGGCCCACCAGGGTCAGCAGCGGGGTGAATCTCGGTGTTATGGAAGCGCGCGGCGATGCGCCCGGAGAGGCCGAGGCGGCAGGCGTCGCCGGAGTCCGCGCGAGCGTGGCTGCACCCGCCACACTTAGGTACGCTGCCGACCCGTGACAAGACCCTGCGCAGCGGCTGTCTTGGATGCGTACGGAGCGGCGCTGGCCTCAATAGCAACTCGGGGAGAGTGACCGCACCACAACGAGTTTTCGATGAGCCACGACCAGGACTTCAAGAATCTGATCGTCGATTATCCCCACGACGCCGTGCAGTTCTTCGCCGCCGACGAGGCGGCGGAGGTCGACCAGCGAGTGCGCATCATCCCGGTGCGCCAAGAGCAGCTCAAGGAACGCCTCGGCGACCGCTTCCGCGAGCTGGACGTGCCGCTGTTGCTGGAATGGCCCGACGGGCGGCATGCGGCAGTGCTGTTTGCGCTCGAGGAAGAGACCGAGACCTCCAGGTTCTCGATCCACCGCTTGGCCCACTACTGCCTGGACCTCGCCGAGCTGTTCGAGACCGAGCGCGTCGTGCCAGTGGCCATCTTCCTGCGCAAGGGCGAGCGGCCCGCGTCGCTGACCTTGGGCGGGGACAGATACGACTTCCTGACCTTCCGTTACCTGGCGTGCGCGCTCAAGCACCTGGACTGGCAGGACTGGCGCGACAGCGACAACATCGTCGCCCGGCTCAACCTGCCCAACATGCGCTACGCTCCGAGCGAGCGCGTGACGGTCTACGCCCTGGCGCTACGGGGGCTGATGCAGCTGGAGCCCGATCCAGAGAAGCGACTGAAATATGCCGACTTCGTCGACATCTACGCTAACCTGAGCGACACCGAGCGCGAAGAGTACGAACGCGACTATCCCGAGGAGGCCAAGACCATGCAGTCGTTTTCCACCCGCATGCGCGAAGAAGGCAAGGAGATCGGCAAACAAATCGGCATCCAACTGGGCGAGGCGAACATGCTCATGCTGCTACTGGAGGACAAATTCGGCCCTGTTCCCGAGCAAGTCCGCGCACAGGTCGAAGCAGCCAACCCGGAATCGCTACTGCGTTGGTCCCGGCGGCTGCTGAAGGCGGAGAGCATCGACGACGTGCTGCGGTAACCGTCGCCGCCCGCCGAGCCCGCCGTTGCCGATCCCGACCCGGCACATCGACGACGAAGCACTCGCGCAGCCGCGGCAGCCCGTCCCGCTGCGGCTCGCCTGTCTCGTCACCGGCTTACCTGCGCCGACTTCCGCGGCCTGGTCGCCAACGTCCAAGACGGCCGCTTACCCTATCTCCCGTCTCACCGTCCACAAGTACCGGCCTCCTTCGCTGACCACTGACGACGACTGTTGTTAAAGACAGCACCCACGCCCGATGCTACCCCGAGGAGCCAAACTTGAACTGCTAAACGCCAACGCCGAAGAGCTTAATCTTGAGGCTGAGGACGTACTCGCCTACCAGGTGCATCTTGAAGAGATGCTTTGACGAAGACAGTTGTTCCCGAATTATCGAGGCTGCCATCCGGACGGCTTACACAACCTTTGGTGGATTTGTCCCGACAAAACTTCTTGAAGAAATAAAGTGAAGCAAGGGCAACATCGGAGCGTCCGTGTTGGAGCAAAGTACCGGGCGCTTGGGATTCCCGTTCCAGATGGGGTGCAGTGGTTCTGGATTGTCGCTCATGCAGAATACGATAAGCTCATGGGCTAACCTTAAGCGTGGGCGGTGTCGCGAGCATGGAACGCTGGCGACAGGCGTTCTGCGGTCACTGCGCATTGTCTCGCCACGGCTTGCAGCCGATCGCGCCGGGGACGGCGCTCCCACAGCGGTGGGCGCCGTGATCGGCGCCCATGAGGGTGAACGGGGCGTGTTTGGTGCCGGCCGTATGCCAGCACCACCTCCGACTCAATCGAGCCTCACCCCGTCGCCGTCCTGATCCACCCCACCCGCTTGCGCATCACCCCGTAGTACACCACCGGGATGACGACGAGCGTCAGCACGGTGGAGACGAACAGGCCGAACAAGAGCGAGACGGCCAGCCCCGAGAAGATCGGGTCGTCGAGGATGAACACGGCACCGGCCATGGCGGCGATGGCGGTGAGGGCGATGGGCTTGGCGCGCACCACGGCGGAGTTGATGACGGCGTCTTCGAATGCCTTGCCTTCTCGGACCTGCTGGTTGATGAAGTCCACCAGCAGGATGGAGTTGCGCACGATGATGCCGGCGAGCGCGATCATGCCGATCATGCTGGTGGCGGTGAATTGCGCGTGCAGCAGGGCGTGGCCTGGCAGGATGCCGATGATGGTGAGCGGGATGGGGGCCATGATCACCAGGGGCACGATGTAGCTGCGGAATTGGGCGACGACGAGCAGGTAGATCAGGATCAGGCCGACGCCGTAGGCAATGCCCATGTCACGGAAGGTCTCGTAGGTGATCTGCCATTCGCCGTCCCATTTGACGCTGAACTCATACGGGTTCTCGGGCTGTTGCATGTACCACTGGGTCAGCCCCAGGTCCTTGCTCAGGTGGCCGGCAATCTCGAACAGGCCGTAGAGGGGGCTGTCGGTGTGGCCGGCCATGTCGCCGGTGACGTAGACCACGGGCAGCAGGTCCTTGTGGTAGATGCTGTGCTCGCGGGTGGTCTTGACGACTTGGACGATCTCGGACAGGGGCACGAGCTGCCCGCCCATGGCGCGCACCCGCAGTGCCAGCACTTGTTCCAGGTCGGCCTTGTCGGCGGCGTCGTATTCGACGCGGATGGGCACGGCGTATTTGACGTTGGCCCCGTGCAGGTAGCTCATGTCCTCGCCGGCGAGCACGGTCGCCAGCGCCTGGGCGACGGCGGCCTGCTCGACGCCGAGCCGGGCGGCCTTGGCGCGATCCACCACCACGAGCACCTTGGCCGAGGGGTATTCGACGGAGTCGTCGATGTCGACGATGTCGGGCGTCTTTTCGAACACGCCGCGCACTTGCTTGGCGATATCGATCTGGCCGTCGTAGTCGATGCCGTAGACCTCGGCCACGAGCGGCGAGAGCACCGGCGGGCCGGGTGGGATCTCGACGAGCTTTGCGTTGCCGTCGTAGCGGCGGGCGATCTTCTGCAGCGGCGCGCGCAGCTCGAGCGCGATCTTGTGGCTCTTCTCGTCGCGGTGGTGCTTGTCCACCAGGTTGACCTGGATGTCGCCCAGGTGCGGCCCTTCGCGCAGGTAGTACTGGCGCACCAGGCCGTTGAAGTTGATGGGCGCGGCGGTGCCGGCGTAGATCTGGTAGTTGGCCACCTCGGGCACGGTGCTGAGGTAGTGGCCCATCTCGCTCAAGACCCGCGAGGTCTGCTCCAGGCTGGTGCCCTCGGGCATGTCGAGCACGACCTGGAACTCGCTCTTGTTGTCGAACGGCAGCATCTTGAGGATGACGACGCGGTTGACCACCAGCAGCACGGAGCCCGCGATGAGCACCAGGATGCCGGCCAGCAGCAGCCAGCGGTTACGGATGCCCTTGCCGCCGGCCAGGAACGGGCCGATGACGCGGCGGAAAAAGCCTTGCAGGCGCTGGCCGCCGCCGTCGCGATGGCCGTCATGGTGCGGGCCGTGGGCGCCCTCGCCCGCCGTGGCCGCCGCATCGTGCCGCTTGCCGAGCATGAAGTTGCTCATCCAGGGGGTGAAGACGAAGGCCACCACCAGAGAGATGAGCATACCCATGGAGGCGTTGATGGGGATGGGGCTCATGTACGGCCCCATCAGCCCCGTTACGAAGGCCATGGGCAGCAGCGCGGCAATCACGGTGAAGGTGGCCAGGATGGTCGGGCTGCCCACCTCGTCGACGGCGCCGGGGATGAGCTGCAACAGCCGCTTGCGCGGCCACAGGGCCATGTGGCGGTGGATGTTCTCCACGACGACGATGGCGTCGTCCACCAGGATGCCGATGGAGAAGATGAGCGCGAACAGCGACACGCGGTTGAGCGTGAAGCCGTAGGCCCAGCTCGCGAACAGCGTCAGCATGAGGGTGACGATGACCGCGGCGCCGACGATGACGGACTCGCGCCAGCCGACGGCGATGAGCACCAGCACCACCACGGAGACGGTCGCAAAGGCGAGCTTGGTGATGAGCTTCTTGGCCTTGTAGTCGGCGGTCTCGCCGTAGTTGCGGGTGATGCTGACCTCGACGTCGTCGGGGATGAAGGTGCCCTCGAGCTGCGCGATGCGCTGCTCGACGCGCGCGGCGATGTCCACGGCGTTCTCGCCTTCCTTCTTGGCCACGGCGATGGTCACCGCCGGCGTGGTGCAGCCCATGGCCAGCGCGCACAGCTCGGTGTCGGACAGCGCGTGCTCCGCCGGCGGCGCCTCGCCGTGCTTGGCACCAGGGCCCAGGCCCATGGAGACGTAGGTCGCGGGTACCTGCGGGCCGCGCTCGATGCGCGCGACGTCGCGCAGGTACACCGGCCGGCCGCCATGCAGGCCCACCACCAGGTCGCCGATCTGCTCGGGCTGGGTGAGGAAGGTGCCAGCCTGCACCAGCACCTCGGTGTTGTCGGCCACCACGCCGATGTCGTCGCGGATGCTGTTGCCGGCCTGCAGGCTGCGGCGCAGGTCGCCGAGGTCGATGCCGTGCGCGGCCAGCGCCTGCGGGTCGAGCACCACGCGCACCACCTGCTCCGGTACGCCGACGGTGTAGATGTCGCGCGTGCCGTCCACGCGCTTGATCTCCTGCTCGATGGCGTGCGCCACCTTGCCCAGCTCGTAGGCGCCCCCGGCGCGGTCCCGCGACCACAGCGTCGCGGTCAGGATGGGCACGTCATCAATGCCCTTGGGCTTGATGATGGGCTCGCCGACGCCGAGATTCTGCGGCAGCCAGTCCTGGTTGGACATGACCTTGCTGTTCAGGCGCACGATGGCGTCGGTGCGGTCCTCGCCCACCTTGAACTGCACCGTCACCACGGCCATGCCCGGCCGCGCGATGGAGTAGATGTGCTTGACGCCCTTGATCTCGGAGAGCACCTGCTCGGCCGGGCCGGCAATCAGGTGCTCCACCTCGCTCGCCGACGCCCCCGGAAACGGAATGAAGACGTCGGCGAAGGTGACGTTGATCTGCGGCTCTTCCTCACGCGGGGTCACGAGGATGGCGAACAGCCCCAGCAGCAGGCCCACCAGGGCCAGCAGCGGGGTGATCTCGGTGTTCTGGAAGCGCGCGGCGATACGGCCGGAGAGGCCGAGGCGCCGGCCACCGCCACTGTCGGCAGCGCCAGCGCCCTGTTCATCGGGTGTGGTGACCTCAGCCATCGTGACCACCTCCGAACAGCGCCACGGCACGCGCATGCGCCTGCGCCTTCAGCGCGACACCGGCGGCGATGGGGTCCAGCGCCACGGTCTCACCCTCGGTGAGGCCCGACAGCACCACCAGCTCGTCGCCCAGATTGCGGCCGACGCGGATCTGGCGCATGCGCACGACGCCGTCGGTGTCCACCACGTAGACACCGGTGACCTCGGAGCGATAGACGACGGCCGACTTGGGCACCGTCAGCTCGTCCTTCTTGCCGGTGATGAAGCCGGTCTTGACGAACATGCCCGGGAACAGGCCCGGCACGCCCTCGGGCAGGTCGAGCCGCACGCGGAAGGTGTTGGAGCCCAGGTCCGCGAACGGAAACACGGTGATGCGCGCCGGCTGCACGACGGTGGCGTCGGAGCCCCCATGCGGCAGGTAGACCTTCACCTCGCCCAGCTCGCGCACGGCCGGGATCACGCTCTGCGGCACGTCCACGGCGACGCGCAGCTCGTCCAACGAGACGCCGGTCATCACCGGCTGACCGGGGCTCGCGATCTCGCCCAGCTCCACCTGCCGCTCGATGACGATGCCGGAGTACGGCGCGCGGATCACGGTGTAGCCGAGCTGCTCCTGCGCCTGGTCCAGCGCCGCCTGCGCAGCCTCCAGCCGGGCCTGGGCGCTGGCCAGCTCCGCCTCGGCGTTGTCCCGCTCGGCCGCGGACGCGCTCTTTTTCTTGAACAGGTCCTCGATGCGGGTGTACTCGTCCTTGGCGCGCACCGACTGCGCCTTGGCGGACTTGAGCTCGGCCGTGGCCTGGGCGACGCGGGCGCGGTGCTCGTTGTCGCGCAGGCGCACGATGACGTCGCCCTTTTTCACGAAGTCATCGACGTCGTACAGGATCTCCTTCACCTGGCCCTGGGTCTGGGCCGAGACCGTGGCACGGTTGACGGCCTCGACGACGCCGTCGAGACGGTACTCGCGCGGAACGGTGCGTTGCGCCACCTCGGCGGTGGCGAGATCGGCGATGGCGGGCGTCGCCGCGTCGCTGGCGGCCCATGCGCCGGTAGGCAAGGCCATGGGCAGCAGCAGTGTCAACGCCGGCAGCACGCCGCGGAGCATGCGATTTCGAGTCATGAGGATGGTTCCGATTATAAATTAGATTTTGCTAATATAGTGATACTGGCTTGATCCTTCAAATATTTCTGTTTGTTACAGAGACATCGGGAACAAGGGAGAGGGCCGTGTGGCGATCCGCCGCCCTGCCGACGCACACCGCCGGGCCATGGTGTCAACGGTACACGGCGTCGCAGAATTTCTCGTTAAGCTATCGCAAGCCATCACCCGAGGATCGGCCTCATGCAAGCCACCGAGCGCTACGCGAGCCACGACGACCGCCCGCGGGAGGACCACGTCGTGTTCCTGTCCGACGTCAGTTGGAAGGACTACGAGCGGCTGCTGGCCATACGCGGCGATCACTCCGCCCCGCGCATCGCCTACCTCGACGGAGCCGTCGAGATCATGAGCCCGTCGCAGACCCATGAAGGCATCAAGTCCGTCATTGGTGCCTTGGTCGAGACGTACTGTCTGGAACGCGACATCGAGTTCTCCACTTACGGCTCCTGGACGCTCAAAGACAAGAGGCGCAAGCGCGGTGCCGAGCCGGACGAGTGCTACGTCTTCGGCACCGCGAACGCGGAGCGCCCGCACCTGGCCATCGAGGTGGTCTGGACGTCCGGGCGCATCGACAAGCTCGACATCTATCGCAAGCTCGGTGTCAGGGAGGTCTGGTACTGGCGCAAGGGCGTGATCCAGCCCTATTGCCTGCGCGGCGAGCGCTACGAGCCGGTGGCCCGGAGCGAAGTGCTGCCGGGGCTGGATCTCGGGCTGCTGACCAGCTTCATCGAGGAGCCCACGACCTCGGCGGCGATCCGCGGCTTCCGAAACGCCCTGCAAAGCTCAACCGGGCAAGGTTGATCGGGCCACGCTGCGCGCGACGACACACGGCGCTGACATCGCGGTTCCTGCGCGAGTGAGATTGGGCACGTATTGGATGTAGGTCGGGTTAGCGATAGCGTAACCCGACCTACGATCCGCGCAATTTCCGCGTTGTTTGGAATTGCCGATACCGCTCGCTGTCCGGCGCGAGCGGGTGTCGCCCTGGAGGGCGACACTCCGGCCGTCGGCCAGCCTCGATCCGCCCCTCGGCACCATGCCCCAGGAGCAGTCCCATGCCAAACCAGCATCTCTGGCACATGCGCGACGTTGACGACATCGGCGCCGAGCTCGGCACCGGCGCCAACGGCCTCGGCGCCGCGGAGGCCGCCGCGCGCCTGGGCCGCTACGGCTACAACGAGCTGCCGCGCGCCGATGCCGTGTCGCCCTGGAAGATTCTGGCCGAGCAGTTCCAGAACGTGCTGATCATCATCCTGCTCATCGCGGTGGGCCTGTCCGCCGTGCTGGGCGAGGTGCTGGAGTCCGTGGTGATCGCCGTCATCGTGCTGTTCGCCATCGGCCTGGGCTTTATCCAGGAATACCGCGCCGAGCGCGCCATGGAGGCGTTGCGCAAGATGGCCGCGCCCAATGCCAAGGTCATCCGCGACGGCCGCGAGCAGACCGTCCCCGCCCGCGAGGTGGTGCCCGGTGACCTGGTGCTGCTCGGCGCCGGCGACCGCATCCCCGCCGACCTGCGCCTGACGGAGGCGGTCAACCTGCGCGTCAACGAGGCGGCGCTGACGGGTGAGTCCGTCCCCGTCGACAAGTCCACCGACGCCCTCGCCGAGGCCGACCTTGCCCTCGGCGACCGGGTCAACCTCGCCTACGCCGGCACCGATGTCGCCTATGGCCGCGGCCGCGGCATCGCCGTCGAGACCGGTCTCGGCACCGAGTTCGGCCGCGTCACCGGCATGCTCGCCGGCGTCGAGCAGCTGCGCACGCCGCTGCAGCAGAACCTGGACAAGGTGGGCCGGGTGCTGGCCATCGCCGCCGGCGTCGTCGTCGTGCTCATCGCCGGCCTCGGCGTGCTGCGCGGCGAGAACATCCTTGACATGTTCATCTTCGGCGTGGCGCTCGCCGTGGCCGTGGTGCCCGAGGCCCTGCCGGCGGTGGTCACCATCTCGCTCGCCATCGGCGTGCAGCAGATGGTGAAGCGCCACGCCCTGGTGCGCCGGCTGCCGACGGTGGAGACTCTGGGCAGCACCTCGGTCATCTGCTCGGACAAGACCGGCACCCTCACCCGCGACGAGATGACCGTGCGTGCCATCTGGACGGACGGGCAGGTCACGCGCGTCACCGGCAGCGGCTATGCACCGGAAGGCGACATCGAGCTCCCATCCAAGACACCGGAACAGCGCGCCCTGGTGGAGCGCACGCTGCACGCCGCGGCCCTGTCCTGCGATGCCCATCTCGAACAGGAAGACGGTGCCTGGAGGCTCTACGGCGATCCCACCGAGGGCGCACTGGTGGTGGCGGCCGCCAAGGCCGGCATCGTCAAGTCGGACCTGGAGGCGCAGAAGCCCCGCTTCGACGAGATCCCCTTCAGCTCCGAGCGCAAGCGCATGACCACCCTGCACCGCGACGGCGACGGCACCGTGGCCTACGCCAAGGGCGCGGCGGAGGTGATCCTCGCCGGCTGCGACCGGCTGCTGACGCTCCAAGAGGGCGCACCCCGGGAGACCCCGCTGGACGGCGCCGCGAGGGCACAGATCGAGCAGGCGGCCGGCGAGCTGGCGCAGCAGGCGCTGCGCGTCCTGGCCATTGCGGAGAAGCCCGGCGCGGGCCGGGAAGACGGCGAGCACCACATGATCTTCCTGGGTCTGGTGGGCATGATCGACCCGCCCCGGGACGAGGCGCGGCCGGCCATCGCCGACTGCGAGCGCGCCGGCATCCGCCCCATCATGATCACCGGCGACCACCCGGACACCGCCGCCGCCATCGCCCGCGAGCTGGGCATCCTGCGCGACGGACGTGTCGTCGCCGGCCGCGAGCTGGACGCGATGAGCCAACAGGAATTGGACGCCGCCGTCGCCGACATCGAGGTCTATGCCCGCGTCTCCCCCGAGCACAAGCTGCGCGTGGTGAAGGCCTGGCAGCGCCGCGGCCACGTCTGCGCCATGACCGGCGACGGCGTCAACGACGCGCCTGCCCTGAAACGCGCCGACATCGGCATCGCCATGGGCATCACCGGTACCGACGTCAGCCGCGAGGCGGCGGACATGACCCTCACCGACGACAACTTCGCGAGCATCGTCGGCGCCGTCGAGGAAGGCCGCGGCATCTTCTCCAACATCAAGAAGTACCTGATGTACCTGCTTTCGTCGAATATCGGCGAGATCGGCCTTATGGCCGCGGCGACCCTGGCCGGGCTGCCGCTGCCGCTGTCGGCGGTGCAGATCCTCTACGTCAACCTCGCCACCGACGGCCTGCCGGCGCTGGCGCTGGCGGTCGATCCGCCCGAGCCGGGCCTGATGCGCCGCCCGCCGCGGGACCCCAAGGCGGGCATCTTCACGCCGCCGGTAGTCTGGCTCATGGTGATCGGAGGCGTCTGGTCCACCATCGTTAACGTCTCGCTGTTTGTGTACGAGCTGGGAAATGGGGAGCGAATGGGTCTAGACCCCGAACAAACCCTGGTGCACGCCATGACCACGACCTTCATCTCCCTGGTGCTGATCCAATTCTTCAAGGCCTACAACTTCCGCTCCGACCGCGACTCTGTCCTGCGCCACCCTTTCGCCAACAGGTGGCTCAACATCGCCATTCTGTGGGAGCTGATGCTGCTGGCGCTGATCGTTTACGTCCCAGTACTGTCGGACGCCTTCGGCACCTACGCCCTACCGCTGTCGGATTGGCTGCTGGTGCTTGGCGCAGCCTTGACCATCGTGCCGGTGCTGGAGATCACCAAGTGGCTGATCCGGCGGCTGGCGCCGCTGGAGCCGGTGGGCGACGTGCATGCGCCCGCACGGATTTCGTGACTGCGCGGCCTCTCCAACACAAGCGCTTCGTTGTCGTCGTCGTCCCTGGACCGCAAACGACCCTGCAACGCTGATTGCCTGGGCATTCCTCCCGTGGGAGCGGATTGCCGGTCGCGGCACCGGGAGTGCCGCTCCCACGCCATCCCAAAGTCGTGGCGGCCGGGCTCGGTTGAGCGCACAATTCCCGCACCATGGCTCACCGACCCGTCGATGCATCCAACCACGTTGCCACGCGCTGGCGCTCCGTGCCGTGCTGATCGGGGGCTTGCTAGCCGTGGTGCTGGCGTTGATCGCAGGGGCCGTCGTCGTTGCCATCCGACGCCTGCAACCGCCAGACGTGAAGCTCACCTCGGTGCGCCCGGAGCGGTTGACGGCGGGCGAGCAATGCCTGCGGGTGGGGCTGCGGGTGCAGAATCCGAACCCGCTGCCGCTGCCGGTGCTGTCCATGACCTATCGGCTGTGGCTCGAGGAGCACCCCATCGCGTCGGGCGAGGGCGATCTGCGGCGCCGGGTGCCGGCCCGGGGCGCCACCGATATGGAGGTCCTGGTGAGCGGCAACGCACACCGTCTGGCGTTGACGCTGCCCAGGCTCGCGCTCACGCCCCAACCCTGGCGCTACCGGCTGGAGGGGACGGTCTCGCCATTGCCGCGCGTGCGGCTCGGCTATCGTCACATTGGTAAGATCGATCTCAAGGGACTGGTCCGTTTGGCCGCATCCCTGCGTTGACCGATACGGCGGCGCGGCCGACAACCAGGGCGCATTAGGCAATTCCCCGGCCTCAAAGTCACACCTGCACGGTAGCCCGCGCCGCCCGGGATGGTTAGAATCCGCAGCCAGTGATCGCCGTATCGAGCTACAGCGCCCGGCCAGCGTCGCCCGTGCGCGACCTCCCCTCCCAAAGCGTCCACCAGTATCCGTCAGCACCCCCGCGCATCTCTGATGTCCACCTACCCCGCCAGCGCTCCGTCCGCCCAAGGCTCGGATCAGCGCCGCCCGGCCCAGCAGCGCGTCCTCGCCGCCTGGGTGGCCGAGCAGGCGCAGACCCTGGACCCTGCCGAGCGCGCGGCACTGGACGCCGAGCACCCCCATTGGCGCGCACAAGCCGCGCAGCTCATCGCCGAGGGCCTGCTCGCCTACGTGGTGCTGGAGATGATTGCACCGGACCTCGCCATCACGCGCGCCGAGGGCGGCCATACGGACACCAGCGACGACGCCCTCACCGGGCGGCTCGTCGCACACCTGCAAGACTTTATCGACTACCGCGCGGAGCTCAGCGAGCGCGGTGGTCTCAACGCGGGCGGCCCGTGCGAGCACGGCCACCAGCACAGCCACTAGCGCCATAGCCGACAAGACGACCGGCGCACGGAAGAGACTCAAGCCCGGCCCCCGAGACAGGCCAAGAGAGCATGACAGACGAGAGTGAGTTCGAGGCCCTGTTGCGGGAGCTGGAAAAAACGGAACAGGCCGTCGCCGAGCGGCCGAAGCCTGGCGACCGGGTCAAGGGACAGGTGATCGCCATCGGCGAGGAACAAGTGTTCGTGGACCTCGGCGGCAAGGCCGAGGGCGCCATGGACGTCGGCAACCTCAAGGACAAGGACGGCAACCTCAAGGTGGCCGTCGGCGATGAGCTGGAGGCGGTGATCGCCAGCATCGATGCCGATACCGGCGCCATCACCCTCGGTGGCAAGCACGGCAAGCACCTGCATGGTGCCGACGAGCTCGAGGCGGCCTACCAGCAGGGCCTGCCGGTGGAAGGCACCATCACCGGCACCACGAAGGGCGGGCTCGAGGTCCGCATCGCCGGCCACCGCGCCTTCTGCCCGGCGTCGCAGGCGGACATCCGCTTCATCGAGGATCTGTCCACCCTGGTGGGCCAGCAATACGCCTTCCGCATCACCAAGTTCGAGGCCGGCAAGCGGCTCAACATGGTGGTCTCCCGCCGCGCGCTGCTCGAAGAAGAGCGCGCCGCCCAGGCCGAGGCGCTGAAGGAACAGCTCCAGGAGGGCGCGGTGCTGAACGGCAAGGTGGTGGGCATCAAGGAGTTCGGCGCCTTCGTGGACTTGGGCGGCGTCGAAGGCATGGTGCACATCAGCGAGATGTCCCTGAACCGCATCAATCACCCCGAGGAAGTCCTGCACCTGGGCCAGGAGATCGAAGTGCAGGTGCTGCGCATCGAGGACACCGGCAACCCCAAGCGCCCGCAAAAGATCGCGCTGTCCATTCGCGCGCTCGCCAAGGACCCCTGGTCCGACGCCGTCGCCCGCTACAGCCCCGGCACCCGGGTCGACGGCCGCGTCACGCGCCTCCAGCCCTTCGGCGCCTTCGTCGAGCTGGAGCCCGGACTGGAGGGCCTGATCCACATCTCCGAGCTTGGCGCCGGCCGCCGTCTGAACCACCCGCAGGAGGTGCTCAGCACCGGCCAGCAAGTGACGACCACCGTCCTCAAGGTGGAGCCGGACCGCAAGCGCATCGGCCTGTCCATGGCGGACGAGGCCGTTGCCTTAGACGAAGATCCTGCCCCCGAGCGCGGTAGAGGCCGGCGCGGACGCCGCGACGAGGCCCCGGCACCCGACGACCGCCTCGGGACGCTCGGCGACCTGCTGAAGGAGCAGATGGGGCGCGACGACTAGCGCTTCGCTGCGGAAGTATCGAGACCACTCTCAACGCCGCCCGCAGCGCTGATTCGTGTCGCCCTGGAGGCCGACACTCCGACCGTGGGTCACGATGGCCGGAGTGTCGCCCTCCAGGGCGACACTCGCTCGCGCCGAACAGCGAACGGTATCGACAAATCCAAGGACCCGCACTGGCGAGGCGCGGCCTCTTGCCCATCAGTCGTGCTCATCGAAATCGGTAGCACCATCGAAATCGCAATCGGCGCTGGCTTCGACAAGGATCCCGATTTCGATGTCGGGCCGACTACCGGCGATTGGTCGCCTTTCGGCGCAGTCGCACCGGGGCGCCGGCAACCCTGCGCCCCGCTGCAACACCCACGACTCATCGTTCTGCCGGTCGCTGATCGCGGCGGGGACGCCACTCCCACGGCGCGCCTCGCAGGACGCCCAACGCTGTCAAACCTGACCGAAGCCAATGCCCGCGGGTCATTTTGCGGTGCACAATTCCGTGAACCACCCGAAGCGGAGATGAACACCGATGGCGGCGACGACGGCTGACACGCAGGCCCCCGATCAGGCACCCCAAGAGCCCCCCCAAAAGGCGCCCCAAAAGGCTCCTTGGATCACTTACCGGCCCGAGCTCAAGGTGCTCGACTGCACCGTGCGCGACGGCGGACTGGTGAACGCACACCAGTTCAGCGATGCCTTCGTGCGGGCCGTTTACGACGCCTGTGTCGCCGCCGGCGTCGATTACATGGAGATCGGCTATAAGAACTCGAAGCAGACCTTCCCGGTGGAGAAGTTCGGACCCTGGCGTCACTGCGACGAGGTGGATCTCCAGCGCGTGGTGGGCGACCACGACCCGGAGCGCACCGGCCTCAAGCTTGCGGCCATGGCCGACGCCGGCAAGAGCGACTGGGAGACGGACATCGTGCCCGCCGCCGACAGCCCGCTCAGCATGATCCGCGTCGCCTTCTACGCGCATCAGGTCTCGGAGGCGGTGGACATGATCCGCCACGCGGCCGAGCTCGGCTACGAGACCACGGCCAACCTGATGGCCGTCTCCAACATCACCGAGGAAGAGATCGACACCGTGCTCGCGGCCATCGCGGACACGCCGGCCAGCACCATGGTCATCGTGGACAGCTTCGGTCATCTGTACCGCGAGCAGGTGGACCGGCTCTACCACAAGTACGCCGAGGCCCTGAAAGACACCGGCAAAGAGATCGGCATCCACGCCCACAACAACATGCAGCTCGCCTTCGCCAACACCATCGAGGCCATCATTCTCGGCTGCAACCGCGTGGACGCCACCCTGCTCGGCTTCGGCCGCGGCGCCGGCAACTGCCACACCGAGTTGCTGCTTGGCTTCCTGCGCAACCCCAAGTTCGACCTGCGCCCCATCATCGAGGTGATCCAGAACCACCTCGTGCCGTTGCGCCGCGAGATCGAATGGGGCCCGCTCGTGCCCTACAACATCACCGGCCAGCTCAACCAGCACCCACGCTCCGCCATCGAGTGGCGCGAGAGCGACCAGCGCGACGACTTCGTCACCTTCTACGACAAGGTCGTCTCCGAAATCTGACCCGGAAGCGCCGCCGCCGGTGCCCTGTAGGTCGGGCCGACGCCAGGAGGCCCGACGCGCGCGCACATCTACGCTGCCGGCGTCGGGCTTCGCCTCCGCTCAGCCCGATCTACCGCGCTTGTGGGAGCGGCACTCTTGGTGCCGCGACCGACGGTAAGGCAGCACGCCACGCCCCGAGTCACTGCCAAGCGGCAGGCAACCTCCCAGTCGTCGTCGCGCCACAAAAGGCAGAGGCGCTCCCACGCCGGCGCGCCTGAAACAGCCGTTATCGGCGGTCGAGTTAGCGCAGCGTAACCCGACCGCCGAATACTTGCCCGATCTAAGCACCGTGGGAGCGGCACTCCCGGTGCCGCGACCGGCGGCCACTCCCGGCGGTGGTCTTTCCTCCAGCAGCACCGCCCAGCCCATCGCCCCCCGTCCACGCAACAACCAACCGCCACACTCCGAAATTTGTCAATGCGGCGCCGGGCACGGCCTGCCTAGACTGATTCGCATTCCCGCACCCGCCGGCGTTCAGGCACCGGCCCCGCAGAATCAGACTTGGAGGCAAGATGTCCACGCAAGCCACGACGCCGGACCAGATTCCGGCAGAGAGCCCCACCCAGTCCGCGCCGGCCGCCGGGCACGGCAGCCGGCTGGAGCATTTTCCGGCGTCCTTCTTCGCGATGGTGATGGGCCTCGCCGGACTCACCATCGGCTGGGAGAAGGCCCAGGCCGTGCTCGGTATCCACTTCTTCTTCGTGCCCTGGCTCATGGGCGGGACGACGCTGCTGTTCAGCGTGCTGGCACTGCTCTACCTCGCCAAGCTGGTACTGCACCCGGCCGCGGTGCGCGCTGAGATCGGCCACCCGGTGCGCATCAACTTCATGCCCACCATGGCCATCAGCCTGCTGCTGCTGTCCATCGTCTATCTGCATTGGGCGCCGGATGTGAGCCGCTGGCTCTGGATCACCGGCGCCACCCTCCAGCTCGGCTTCACGCTGTTCGTCGTCAACATCTGGATGCACCACGAGCATTTCCAGGTCCTGCACATGAACCCGGCCTGGTTCATCCCGGCGGTGGGCAACGTGCTGGTGCCGGTGGCGGGCGTGCCGCTCGGCTATGAGCTGGTGTCCTGGTTCTTCTTCAGCATCGGCATTCTGCTCTGGCCGGTGCTGCTCACCATCATCTTCTACCGCGTGCTGTTCCACCATCCGCTGCCGGAGCGGCTGATGCCGACGCTGTTCATCCTGGTGGCGCCGCCCGCGGTGGGCTGCATCGCCTACGTGCAGCTCACCGGAGGCGTGGACGTGTTCGCGCAGATCCTCTACTTCGCCGCCCTGTTCTTCACCCTGCTCCTGTTCATCGAGGCGCCGCGGTTCCTGAAGCTGCGCTTCTACCTGTCGTGGTGGGCCTACTCCTTTCCGCTGGCGGCCATCGCCATCGCCAGCATGCTGATGGCGGACCGCACCGGGCTCGTCGGCTTTTTGTACCTGGGCTTCGGCATGATCACCATGCTCTCCGGCATCGTCCTGCTGCTGCTGGTGCAGACCGCCCGCGCGGTGCGCTCGCGCGGCATCTGCCTGCCCGAATGACGCCCGCCGTCAGCCCACCCGTAACCACCACAGCGGAGCCCGAGACATGAGCCAAGACAACCAACCCAACACGCCCCCCACCGCCGGCAAGCGCGCGGGAGCGGCCAGGACCGCCGTCGTGCTCGGCGTGCTGGCGACCCTGTTCGGCGGCGGCGTCGCCCTGCTCTACACCCTGACCGGCGGCGAGATCCAACTGGCCGGCCCGGTCCCCCCGCGGCCGACCGCGCCAGCACAGGCTGCGCCGCAACCCGAGACTCGGGCGCCGGCGACCGAGATTGCTTCGCAGCAACGCCCAGCGCCCACGGTCGCCACGCAGGCCGCTGACTTCGCCAGCAGTGCGGAGCTGGCCGGGTTGGCGGCGCAGCTCGCCGACGCCCACGCGCGCATCGACGTCCTGTCCGAGCAGTCGGCGGGCTTCGCCGAGAGCATCGCGCGCATCGACGCGCTGGAAGCAAAGGTGGCCGCAGCCAAGGCAGCCGCGGACGCCGCCGCGAGCCGCGCCGCCGACGTGGCCCTGCGCTATACCGAGCTGACCGCGGACTACGCCAGGCTCGGCGCGCACTTCACCCCCCAGGGCGTGCTGATCCGGCTGGACGAGACGGCGCTGCGCTTCCCGCCCGGCACGGCGGAGCTGCCGGCGAAGGCCGACGCCGCCCTGGCGGAGATCGCCGGCTTCCTCGCGCGCCATCCCGGTCACCGCGCCCTGCTGCGCGGGCACACGGACGCCAGCGGCAATGCGCACGCCAACCTGAGCCTGTCCGAGCAGCGCGCCGCCGCGGTGCACGCCGCCCTGGTGGCACTGGGCGTGCCGGGCGAGCGCATGGACATTGAGGGCGTCGGCGCGGCCGAGCCCATCGCCGACAACGCGAGTAGCACCGGCCGCGGTCAGAACCGGCGCGTGGAAATCCTGTTGCGCCCGGCGGATGACACCGCCGGCTAACGGACACCACCGCCGGGGATCGAAGTCCCCGGCGGTGGATGCGCCGAGCGCGTCTGCTCCAGTGGGAAGTCCGGAGTGCGAAGTGCGCCGCCCCCGTAGGTCGGGCCGACGCAAGGAGGCCCGACGCGGCCGTCGTGCACAGGATCGTAGGTCGGGTTAGCGATAGCGCAACCCGACAATCAACTTAGAGCCCCGGCGTCACCCCCCACGGGCAGCCCGAACACATCCGCCCTGACACCGTCCGCGCCCTCCTTCCGCGCCGGCACGGGTGCGTCGTAGACGATCATGACGCCGGCGTGCCCATTACCGGCGCCTGCGCTGCTGGTGGGATACCAGGGGGCGAGGCCCTCGGCCTTGTCGCCGTCGGGCTCGAAGGGCAGGTCGAACAGGGGCTCCAGGTGCCGCCCGCGCCGGGTAATGCTGTCATCGTCCAGCGTGGCGGCGTCGCGCAACCGCCACAGAGTCTGACGGCCGGTGATGTCCATGGTCGGGCCGGCGAGCAGCAGCAGGTCGTTGCCCTGCCAACACAGATCGCGCACGCCCATGCCGTCCAGCGCCAGGAAGTGCTTGCGGTAGACGCGCTTCTTGCCGCCCAGGGCGCGGCCGATCTGCTCCAGCTTCAACTTCGGCGCCTTGCCATCGTCCACGGCCACCTCCAGCAGCAGTGCCCAGCCGCGCAGCACCGGCCCGCGCAGGCCCAGGAACAGACGCTCGCCGCGTACCGCGAGCCCCTCGATGTCGAAGCCGTTCTCCTTGGCGGCAAGCTGCGGCCAGCCCGGGCGCGCGTCCTGACTGCGCAGGAAGGGCGCGAGGTGATCGTCGTCGCGCAGCGCCTCGCTCAGCTTGTTGCCGCGCTTGCCGATGGGGAGTTGCGCGAGGCGCACCGCCGCGCCGTCAGGCTCGAAGCACCCAAGCATGAAGCGGTTCAGCCGGCGCTTGACGTCGCGCAGCGCCTTGCGCTGCTTGCGGCCCAGGTCATCCGGCTCGGCCCCGCGGCGGGTGCTGGTGTGGGAGCCAACGAACCAGATGCGCCCCTCGCCGTAGTCCATGCCCTCGATGTCGATCTCCTCGTCCTTGCCGTCCGGCAGGTCCAGCGCGCCGGCGAGATCTATCTGGCGATGCGCGCCGAAGGTCGCTGCACCGGACGCCGCCGCCGGCTGCGGCGTGAGGCAGGAGAGGCCGTTGCGCTCATCGGTGCCGCACCAGAGCCGGCCGCGCTCGTCGAAGCAGCAGGCGGAGACCTCGTCCCGGAGGGCGTCCGGATCATCGGCGTTGTTGAAGCGCAATAATGGCTTGAGGGTGGGCTGTGCGATCATCTGGGGCTCCCGTTGCGTCGGGTCTCCGGGCGGGCAGATCAAGCACCCGCCGGCGCTGGGTAGAGCCAGGCCAGCATGCCGTCGCGCTGAAATGGCTGCCACTGCCCCAACGGCTGCGCGAGCCGGTCGGCGACGGCGTAGAGCGTGAGCGGGTGCACGCCGAGGCCCAGATGGCTCGACTCCACCTCGATGTTCTCCGCCCGTGGCCCGGCGGGCTCGACACTGTACTCCCAAGGCACGATGCCGTCGCTGCGGCTGTAGATGCTGGTCGCCGGCACCGGCAGCGGGCCATGCAGCGCGCCCAGTTCGGTCGGCAGGCCCATTGGGTCGCCGGTTACGCGCTCGTAGGTGCGCCAGATGTCCGCCGGCCGCGGGTCACCGCCGATGGGCGTGCCGACGCAGATCACCTGCCGCACCCGCGCCGGTGCCGCCAGCGCCAGCGCCCGCGCGTACAGGCCGCCGAGGCTCCAGCCCACCAGGCTCACCGCCCGCCCGTGCTCGGCGAACAGGGCGTCGAGCCGCGCGCGGCAGGCGTCGAACACGCCGCCCCGCGGCCCCAGGTTCAAGCCCTGCCCCCAGGCCGACACCGCGTACCCCCGGCCCGCGAGATACCTGCGCAGCGGCAGGGTGTTGAGGTCGCTGCCGAACATCAGCGGCAGCACCAGCACCGGGTGGCCGTCGCCCTTGCGCGCGACGGCCAGCAGCGGCTGGGCCGCGATGCCGGCGCCGAGCTCCCAAGGCGCGCGCGCCTCCAGCGCCAGGCGCAGGGGGGCGGTCATCTGCTGCATGAGCTGGTGGGCGAGGCCGCGGTCCGGCTTCGGGCTGTGGGGCATGCTTGGGTCTCTCCCGTGGTCATTGTCGACTGCCGCCCAGGAGCACCGAGTTTCACTCGACATCCCCAGGTCGGCGCTCGGGGTCAGCCGCGACGCTTGGGCGGATCGAAGCCGGCCTCGACGCCCTGCCCGGCAGGTGTACCTTCGGGCCCCTTGGCGCCCGCCCCATTGGACGGTTGGCGGCGCTTGCCGATGTTCTTGCGGTCGCGCAGACGCTGCTTGGTCTTGGGCTTGGCCTCGACCTTGCCGGCGGCGCCCTTGGCAGCGCGCTTCTTGGTGGCTTTCTTGATGGGCTTGCCCCGCTTTGGCGCGCCCTGGAAGCGCGCCTCCAGGCCCGCCAGCGCCACCTGCCCCACGCTCAGGCCAAGGTAGCGCTCGATGCCGGCCATACGGTTCCACTCCGGCGCGCCCACCAGGGTCACCGTCAGCCCCCGGCGGCCGGCGCGGCCGGTGCGCCCGCTGCGGTGCAGATAGTCATCCCCGCTGCGCGGCACGTCCAGGTTGACCACCAGCTCCACACCGGGCACGTCGAGCCCGCGGGCGGCGACATCGCTCGCCACTAGCACCGGCACCGTGCCGTCGCGGAACAGGCCCATGACACGCTTGCGCTCGCGCTGATCGAGCTCGCCGTGCAGCACGGCGCAGCGGATGTCCAGGTCCGCGAGCCGCGTTGCGGCCTGCTCGGCACCGTCGCGGGTGTTGCTGAACACCAGCGCGCGCTGGTAGTCGGCCGTCTCCAGCAGCCGGTGCAGCAGCCGCGCCTTGTGCGCCGGGTCGTCCGCCAGGATCACCTGATGGTCGATATCCGGGTGCGCGCTGCGGTGGTGGTCCAGGGTGATGGTGAGCGGGTCGCGCAGCAGGTGCTCGGCCAACTCCGCCACGCCGCGCCGGTGCAGCGTCGCCGAGAACAGCATGGACTGCCGCTCGGCCGGCGCCTGCTGGATGATGGCGAAGACGTCTTCCACCAGGCCCATGTCCAGCATCCGGTCCGCCTCGTCCAGCACCAGGTAGGCCAGGTCCGAGAGATCCGCCTCGCCCGTCTCCAGGTGCTCCCGCAGGCGGCCGGGTGTCGCGATGAGGATCTCTGGGTTGCGCCTGAGCGCGTTCACCTGGTGGTTGCGCGGGTCGCCGCCGACGATGACCGCCGCCGTCAGCCGGCTATAGCTGCCGACGGCGTGGAAGTGATCCAGCACCTGGCTCGCCAGCTCGCGCGTCGGCACCAGCACCAGCGCCCGGGTGCCGGCGCGCGGCGCCGGCGATTCCAGCAATTGCTGCATGATGGGCAGCAGAAAGGCGGCCGTCTTGCCGGAGCCGGTGGCGGCGGCGGCCATCAGGTCGTGCCCCTCCAGCGCCACCGGGATAACCGCCGTCTGCACCGGCGTCGGCTGCTCGAAGCCGGCCTTGGCGATGCCGCGCAGCAGCGGCTCGGCCAGTTGCGCGTCCAGGAAGCTATCCATGACGGCCGCTACCCTGCGCCGGAGCCACGCGTCGCCAGAAATTTGTCATGAGACACAGATCTTTCGGGACCATTCAGTGGAGCCATTTGGTGGAGTCATTCGGCCAGCATCTTTTGGCCAGCATAACTCGGTCGGCATCGCCCCGATTCTACCCTTCGCGGCGAGCTTACATCGGCCGGACGTGCAGACGCACGCCACCGGGCACGCCAGTTGCTTAGCTTGCTATGGTAACGCGGTCAAGCTGACCAAGGCCGGCAGCGGTCAATGCGCCCGTGCCGGCAACGACACGCAGGAGTCGCACCCATGCGCTTCGAGGTGACACCCGCACAGCCCGCCGGCGCTGAGCTGCGGCGCATCGGCGCGGCGCTCGTCGAGCACGCGATCGCGCAGGTCGACGACCCGGGGGTGCCATCCGACGCGGCCGTGCACGAAACGCGCAAGGCCATGAAGAAGCTGCGTGGTCTACTGCGGCTGGTGCGCAACGCGGCACCGGATTTGTACAAGGCAGAGAATCGGGCGTTCCGCGATGCGGCGGCACAGTTGGCCGTAGTGCGGGATGCAGACGTCGCCGTCGAGACCTTCGATCGGGTGCTGGCACGAGCCGGCAACTCACCCGCCAAGTCAGCGCGGCACCAGGCGGACACCGGCGCCTCCCGACTGCACGCCGACGCGGAGCCGCTGGAGCTCGCGTCGCTGCGCGCCGCGCTCTACGCCTACCGCAGCGAGGCGCACGCCGGCGCCGGCGACGCCGACAGCCGGCTCGCCCAATTTCGCGCGCGGATGCTCGAGGCGCGCGAGCGGCTCGCCGGCTGGGAGCTCCCGGACACCGGCCGTGAGCGCGACGCCTTCGCCCCGTTCGGTCCGGGGCTCCAGAAGACCTACAGGCGCGGCCGCAAGGCCATGGCACGGGCGTACCGGATGCCGAGCGTCGAGGCTTTCCACGAGTGGCGTAAGCGCACCAAGTATCTGCGCTACCACCTGCGCCTGCTGCGGCTGGCCTGGCCGGAGCAGCTAAAGACACAGGGCGCGGCGGTCAAGAAGCTGCAGACGCTACTTGGCGAGGATCACGACCTCGCGGTGTTGGAGGAGCTGCTCGCGACCTTCCACACCGGCGACACCGTACCGGCCGAGACCGGCGCGGAGCGCGCCCTGCGCGCCGAGATGCTGCGCCAGCGCGACCTGCTGCGCCGCCGCGCGCGGTTGCTCGGCGAGCTGGTCTACGCGGAGCGACCCAAGGCGTTCCGACGGCGCATCGCGGCGTACTGGCGGCAGGCCGAGCGAGCCGCCGAAGCGGACCCGGAAAGCGCGGGCGGCTGAGCTGGAATCGGCCGCGGCACCGTCGCGGCACCGAGAGTGCCGCTCCCACACCGACAGTGCCGCTGCTAGCGCGAACCGTGGGAGCGCCACTGCCTTTTGTGGCGCGAGAGTGCGCTCGCGCCCCGGTCGCGGCACCGAGAGTGCCGCTCCCACAGCGGCGGCCCGCGCAGCAACAGGCGTGCGGCTGCCATGCCGGCAACCGATGCCGATGCGAGCCAACGCTTGCGGTCGATCTGCCGCAGGCCGGGGGAAATGCCCCGGCTGCATCGGGCCACATGCGCCCGAGTGGAGGGCTGGTGTGCGCACCGACGCGCCAAGCCGATGCTGCACCTTGCGGCACGGCACCGGGCGCTTAGACCCGAAGGCGAAGTGGTGCGCGCCTTGCTTGCGAATGGGTAATGGAATGGTCCGGGTGCACGCCGTGTACCCGCCGCGCCGTTATCCATCCCATACCGAGGAGGTACAACCATGAGCACCTACTTCCTGTCCACGACCCACGTCCCGCGCCGGGCGTTCGACATCCACCATCTGGATCTGTTGCGGCCGGTGCGCTGGCTGCGTCAGGGATTCGACGACCTCGTCGCCATGCCCGGCGTGAGCCTGGCGTACGGCGGCATCGTCGCCGCGTTCGCATTCCTCATGGTGGTCTTGACCGCCGCGGGAAATCAGTTCTTTCTGGTGCCCTTCCTGTTCGGGGGCTTCCTGTTCATCGCGCCCATCCTGAGCGTCGGGCTCCTGGCCATGGCCAAGCGCCGCGAAGAGCAGCGCGAGGACCTGCCGGTGGCGAAGGTACTCTCCGCCAACGTCTCCAGCCTGGCGCTGCTGGGCCTGGCGACGCTGTTCGTGTTCCTGAACTGGATCATGCTGTCGAACCTGGTGTTCGGGGGCTTCTTCCAGGAGGTGATGCCCACCTACGGGCAGGTGCGGCCGCTGCCGATCATGTTCGGCAAGAGCTGGCCCTTCGCACTCGTCTACGGCGGCATCGCGGCGGCCCTGGCGCTGCTGTTTTTCCGCATGATCGCGCTGTCGCTGCCGATGATGGTGGACCAGCGCGTGGACCTGTTCAACGCCGTCTTCGCCAGTTGGCGGGCGGTCGGTGAGAACTGGCCCAGCATGCTCGTCTGGGCGGTGCTGATCTTCGCGATGACCAGCATCGGCTTCACGCTCTGGTACGTGGGC
The DNA here is from genome assembly GCF_022340605.1 of Thiohalocapsa sp. GTDB lineage: Bacteria > Pseudomonadota > Gammaproteobacteria > Chromatiales > Chromatiaceae > Thiohalocapsa. The sequence goes on along the minus strand of NZ_JAJDNQ010000163.1, from coordinate 10,085 downwards.
CTTGTGTTGGTGGTGCCCTGGCTCGGCTATGCCACCTGGCACGCCTACCGGGATACCCTGGTGCCCCGCCAGACCGCCGCTAACGCCAACGCGGAGGCCGCGGACGACACCAGCAGCACCTGAGCCGGCGCGGCAGGCCCAATACGGCCGATAGGGAGCGACTCCATCGTGCCGAAATGGCGGTCGCCGCCGGTCGGCGACCCTGCACAAGCGCGCCGCAGGACCGGATTCGCGGACGTCGACTCACCACCTTGACGCGCTGGAGAAGCCGTCGCTCAAAACCGGGGCTGCGCACTGGACGGCGGCCCCGACATGGGCGATCCGTTGTCGCCGCCAGCCCGGCGGTCCGTATTGAGGCCGTACTTTTGGATACGGTAGCGCAGCGTCTCGCGGGTGGTCCCCAACGCGCGCGCCGCGGCGGTGACGTTCTGGTTGCTGCGCTCCAGCGCCGTTTTGATGATGTAGCGGTCCATGTCGTCCAGCGCCATGCTGCCGTCCAGCGGAATGCTGAGGCGGTCGCCCTCCACCCTGGGCCCCACCGTGGGCACCTCATCGGTACGTGCCTCGGCCGCCTGCGGCACGCCTTCCCCGAGTTGCATCCATTCCAGCGGAAAGACCTCGTCCTGTGCCAATAGCACGGCGCGCTCGATGACGTTGCGCAGCTCGCGCACGTTGCCGGGCCAGGTGTAGGCGCGCATGCGTGCATAGACCTCGTCCGGCACCACCCGCACGCGGCGGCCGGAGCGCGCGTTGTACTCGTCGATGAGCGCAGGCACCAGTTGGTGCAGGTCGTCCAGGCGCTCGCGCAGGGGCGGCAGGTCCAGCCGAAAGACACTGAGCCGATGGAACAGGTCGCTGCGGAAGCTGCCCTCGCGCACCCGCGCTTCCAGGTTGCGGTTGCTGGCGGCAATGATCTGCACATCAACGTCGATGAGCTTCTCGCTGCCCAGGCGGCGCAGGCGGCGGTCCTCCAGCACCGTCAGCAGCTTGGTCTGCAGATCGAGATCCATCTCCGCGATCTCGTCCAGGAACAGCGTGCCCTCGTGAGCCTGCTCCAGGTAGCCGCGGTGGCGGCCCTTGGCACCGGTGAAGGCGCCGGCCTCGTGGCCGAACAGCTCCGACTCCAACAGGTCGCGCGGCAGCGCGGCGCAGTTCACCTCGATCATGGGCCCCTCGGCCCGCGGACCGCCGTGGTGGAGGATGCGCGCCACCAGACCTTTGCCGGTGCCGGTCTCTCCGCCGACAATGAGCGCGCTGAACGGCACCTCCGCGAGCCGCGCAATCATGCGCCGCGTCTCGCGTGTCGTGGCACTGTCGCCGATGTAGGACTCGGGCGCGTAGCGCTTGCGGCTGTCGCGGTTCTGACTGGCGAGCCGGCGCTGCGCCAAGGCGCTGCGCCGGGCGCCGGCGACGATGATCTCCAGCCGCGACAGGGGACAGGGCTTTTCCAAAAAGTCGTAGGCGCCGAGCCGCAGCGCCCGCACCGAATCCGGCACGCCGCCGTAACCGGTCAGCAGGATCCACTCGCCCGGCACCTTCTGCTTGCGGACCTCTTCCAGCAGGTCCAGCGCGTTGCCATCCGGCAGGCTCATGTCGGCCAAAATCACCAGCGGCTCCACCCGTTCCCCGAGCAGGGCCGCTCGCGCCTCGCGCAGGCTGCCGGCGGTGTCTACATCCCAGCCCTTGCTGATGAAGTGCCGCGCGAGCTCCTTCGCGAGTGCGGGCTCGTCCTCGATGATCAGCATCGAATCTGACACGGAGTCGATACCATCAGAGGGCCTCGCCGCGTACGCGTTGAATCATCTCGGGCTCCGGGCCGGCGGACATGCCGGCGGCCTCAGCGTCTTCGACGGCGAAGAGGTCGGCGAGGCCCACCAGCTCGCCGTTGGCCTCGATCACCGGCAGCGCCGGTGTGCGCAGCGCACGCATCCGTTCGCGCACCTGCGCCAGGCTGTCCTCCGGGCGGCAGGTGGGTGGATCGGGGCGCATCACCGCACGTACCGTGCGGCGATCGGGGTCCAGACCGCCGCCAATGGTGCGCGTAGTCAGATCGAAGGCGGACAGGGTGCCCACCAACCGCCCCTTGGCGACCACCGGCAGCAGCGCCACACGCTGGCTCGCCATCTGACGGGCCGCGCTGCGCAGCGTCGTGTCCGGCGTGGTCACCGGCGGGCGTGTGTCTATTGCCTGGATGAGCGTCAAGTTGACCTCCTGCGGATACGGGTTTGGCGATGCCGGCGTGCGATCGGTACAGATCTGCACTGGACCCCGCGGCGTCCGTCCACGAACGCCTGCGGGGCGGGGCCGCCGGCAGCGAGCTTTTGCTCTTTGCACCGACATTCGAAATCCACGGTTGGCGAAGCAAGAGCCGCGCCCGCGCATCGGCCGCTGCGCTCGACTACGCCTTCAGGCGCATGTTTGGGGGGATTTCGACCGCTGCAACCGCCGGTACGGCACGTAGACGGGCCTTCTGTCGGCGCATATCAGCCGCAACCCGGGGCATATACACCATTCAATGCCGCTGTGCCGAGCCGTGCCCCTCGTCGTCGTGACCGAAGGCACGGTAGGCCAGGAGCCAGAAGGTGGCGAACATGAAGACCGCTACCGCCAGCAGGATCAGGCCCACCACTGCCAGGTTCGGATCCAACAGGGGCGCGGCGAGCATGAAAGCGATGCCCACCAAGGCGAAGAGTAGGCTGTAGGCGAAGGTCGGCTGGCCGCAGCAAATACGGGCCTTGCGCCACCAGGAGAATCCGCCCCAGCCGGGGATCGGCTTGAGGTGGCGTGCTCGATGCGATGCGTTCATAAGTTGTCTCCGCTATGCAATTCCCCTAGCCCCGACACGTCGTCCGTAACCGTGTCGTCGGTCATCGTGTTTGCCGCAAGCGTGTCGTCCGTAATCGTGTCGTCGGTCTCCATGTCCTCCATGTAGATTCGGGCCTCCTCCCCGGGGTCCGGCAGACCCGCCACCTTCCACGCCTCGATGAGCCCGCCGAACAGCATCGTGATGCAGTCGCGGTCCAGGTCCAATTCGCGGCAGAGGTGGCGCTGCACGGGCAGCCTGCGGTCGTCCAGCCAGCCCCGGCGCAGGCGCTCGATGACGCACCAGTGCTCGACGGCGAGCTCGCCGACGCCGAGTTGCCGCGCCGTTCGCACAGCGAGGTGCGCGCTCCAGCACGCGGGGTCATCCAGAAAGCCATTGTCATCAGACGAGATATGGCGACGATCGGTTGACTCATACATGGCCGAGCTCCGGTACTGCGGTGCCCCGGCAAAGGCGGTTGCGCGGGGATTCTCCTTCTGACTTGCAACCGTCGCACCATCCTGGGCCGATCCGTCCAATCGCATCGACGCCAACTCCCGTGGCCCGCCCAGCCTTACCTTGCCGCGGGGAATCACTCGCGGACCACTGAGGCGAATGATGGGTCATCCGGCGACCCGCGCCGGGGCATCTGCACCGCGCAGCGGGGCATAGCGACCCGCCGGGACTGTCTCTACGATCGCCCGCGCACGGCCGGCGGCGCCGCATCCGAGCCGGCGCTGGACAGCCCGACGCTGGACAGCAACGCCGCGGCGCGCGGGGCCAGGCGGCCGCGCACAGCCGGCTAACGGCCTCGCCTGCACCGCGGCGAGCAAGGCCGGGATCGCAACGGGATCGAAGCCGGTATCGGGCTCGCAGGCGAATGCGTCCCGGAACCGTGCTGCCATCGGCAACCCCGGCCCACTTGGCATCGCCATTGCTGCCGATAGCTGAAGAACGCGGCGGAGGACAGCACGGCCGCCCCGCATGCCAAGACGGGAGGACCACCATGCCCGACAAAGCGACGCTGCTGATGCGCGAATTTGTCACGCACGACGTGCAGCACCTGCTCCTGAGCCGCCCGGACGGCCTGCACTGGCAGCCCGGCCAGGGCATTGAGCTGGCCATCGACCAAGATGAGTGGCGGCAGCAGCGCCGGCCTTTCACGCCCACTTGCCTGCTGGAGGACCGCGTCCTGGAGTTCACCATCAAGCGCTACCCGGAGCAGGACGGCGTCACCGACGCGCTGCACGCCCTGGAGCCCGGCGCCCAGCTGCTGCTTGGCGACCCGTTCGGCACCATCGCCTACCAGGGTCCGGGCACCTTCATCGCCGCGGGCACGGGCGTGACACCCTTCCTCGCCATACTGCGGCGCCTCGCCAAGGACGACGCGCTGGCCGGTCACCGGCTCCTGCTCACCAACAAGCGCGAGCGGGACGTCATCTGCGCGCAGGAACTGGCGTACTACCTCGGCGATGATCTGGTGCTCGCCTTCACCCGCGAGCATGCGCAGCACCGTGGGGGGCGCATGGACAGCGCCTTCCTTGAGGCCCACATCCGCAACCGTGACGGCCACTTCTACGTCTGCGGACCGGACGCCTTCGTCGAGGCCATGAAAGCCGCACTGCTCACCCTTGGCGTCCGCCCAGACCGGCTGGTGTACGAACGCTGAGCGGCAAACGCGGCCGGCGCCGTACCGCGCCCCCACCCCCGCAACCCCCACGACCGTAAACAGCCACAGGAGGCCACCATGTCCCACGAGCACAAATTGCCCGATCTGCCTTATCCCGAGGACGCCCTGGCGCCACACATCTCCGCGGAGACCCTCTCGCTGCACCACGGCAAGCATCACGCCGCCTACGTGAGCAAGCTGAACGGACTCATTGAGGGCACCCGCTTCGCCGATGCGCCGCTCACCGACATCATCGTCGAGGCCGATGGCGGCATCTTCAACAACGGCGCCCAGGCGTGGAATCACGCGTTCTATTGGCATTGCCTCAGCCCCAACGGCGGCGGCAATCCCGCCGGCGAGCTGGCGAGCCAGATCGGCCGCGACTTCGGCACCACGGACGCACTGCGCGAGCAGTTCTCCCAGGCCCTGACCACCCTGTTCGGCTCCGGCTGGGTCTGGCTCGCGCTAGACCCGTCCGGCAAGCTCGTCATCCAAGGTCAGAGCAACGCCGGCAACCCGCTGCGCGAAGGCTTGCTGCCGATCCTGACCTGCGACATCTGGGAGCACGCCTATTACGTGGACTATCGCAACCGCAAGGCGGAGTATGTCGATGCCTTCTGGAAGCTTGTGAACTGGGACTTCGCGGCCGAGAATCTGGCGCGCGGACAACCCTTCGAGGTCTAGCGCCGCTCCGCGGCGGCGGACGCATCGGCACGACCGCCGCCGCGCGAACACTCCGAACCAAACCGCAACGGCCACCACCAGGGAGCGCCCCACCGTGCTGACCCGCCTGCGTAATCTGTTTCTTCAAGGCATCGCACTGCTCGCGCCGCTGGCCCTCACCATTGCACTCTTGGTCTGGCTCGGCGAATGGGTGGAGTCGGTGGTGGGCGGCGCGCTCCGGCACCTGCTGCCGGCCGGCTGGTACATTCCCGGCCTAGGACTCGCCGCCGGCGTGCTCCTGACCCTGGCCGCCGGCCTGCTGGCCAACCTATTCCTGGTGCGCTGGCTGCTGGATCTGCTGGGGCGACTGCTGGACCGCATTCCGCTGGTCAAGAGCCTGTTCCGGGGCCTGAAGGACATCTCCCGCTTCTTTGGGCAGAGCCGCGGCGAGATGGGCCGGCCCGTCAGTGTCCGACTGCCGCTCGGCGACGGAGAGGTACAGTTGGTGGGCTTTGTCATGCAGGAGCACGCGACACTGCCCGGGGCACAGGACGCGGCGGCCGGTGCCGACGACGCGGCCGAAGCCGAGGACGCAGCGGCCGAGCGATGCGTCGCCGTCTACCTGCCCATGAGCTATCAAGTGGGCGGCTACACCCTGTACCTGGATCGGGCGCGAATCAGCCCGCTGGACGTCAGTCCGGAGGAGGCGCTGCGGTCGGTGCTGACCGGCGGTGCCCTCGCCGAGCAGGACGAGGATCGACCGTCCAGACGGCGAAAGGCAGCCGGCTCGCAGCAGGGCGGCGGACAGCGAAGTCGCGGCAGCGCCGGTGCGACACCGGCCGCTGAGCGGCGTTAGGCGGCAACTGGTGGGCGGGCCACTGAGAGGCAGCCCCGCCCGCCGTGGGAGTGGCGCTCTCGGCGCCTCGAGACGGCAACCGTGAACGGCAGCGGGGTTACGGTACGGGCCTCCCACTTCGCGGACGCCGGGACGACGCCGTCCGTGCCGAGACCATCCCCACGCGGAGGAAAACCTCAATGTCTCCCGCGAAAGCCTTATCTTGCCTATTTTACTGGGTCTCCTAATCTCACGAACATGAGGACGCGTCGCAAGGCATCGGCGACCGCCATCATCGCCCTCCTACACTCGTGGTCGATCGGAGGCCCAGCCCCATGAACAATCCCGCGCTTCAGCATCCCCGATTGCAGCATCCCGCCTATCGCAACCTGAGAGACGCCCTGTCAGTGCTCGCCGCCGTGGCGATGTTGGCGTTGGTCTTCGCCCTGGAGATGTCCCGCTGATCCCTCCCCAACACCTGCGCCAAGTAGTTCCCGCCACCCGCTGGCGACAGACGCGTCGGGATCGGGATCGATTGCGATCCCGGTCCCGCTTTCGATGTTGCGCGGACCGCCAGCGCTTAGTAACGGTTCACAAGCTCAGTCATCCACCAGGTCGAACGTCAGCTCGGAACGATGCTCGTGCTCGCTGCCGGTCATGAGCGCGCCGTCGATATCGAATTCGGCACCGTGGAAATGGCGCTGCGCCGCGATGGGCTCACCCATCAATGTCATCCGTCGGAGCTTCTCGATGGCGGCGAGCCCGGCCCGGGCGGGCGAAATGCGCACATAGCCGTTCAGCCTGGTCTCGCCGCTGACCGGATCGGTAAGGATACGGATCGGACACATCGGAGATATTACTTACATACACATAAGTTATTACATCAAATCCTGATCAGTAGATATGACTGGCCTTGCATCAGGTTAGGACATTTCCCGGCCCTGCTTCGCCGCACGCGCGCCGCCCGCTCGGTCATTTAGACCGCCTGGCAGAATTCACTCAGGCTATACACTTTTAGTTGATAAGCGATATTACTCGTACATAAATAGTGCTTCCACTGAAGGCAGCACCGCGTCCAACTTGCTTGCGCTTGAGTGACCGGCACATGGCCCCATCCCCATGGCCAGCGCGGTCCGCTCGGTCGAGGCAGCGCCGAAAATGCAGTCAAGATGGACACCCTGATACCCGCCGCGCAGCAGCAAGCCACGATCTCGCTGGCGCTGGCGCTTGCCATCGGCCTCTTGTTCGGGCTCGAGCGCGGCTGGCACAGGCAGCAGCCCGAATACGCGTCGGGGCCCGGCGGGGTGCGCACCTTCGGCCTGCTCGGACTCCTCGGCGGCGTTGCCGGCGTGCTGGCGAGCGAGACGACGCCGGGCGTGCTCGGCTGGGCCTTCGCCGGCGTGGCCGCGGCATCCATTGCCGGCTACCTGCTCAAAGCCCGGGAGACCGGCCACACCGGCATCACGACACTCATCGCCGGCCTGCTCGCCTTCGCCCTCGGCGCCCTGGCGGCCCTGGGCCATCGCACGACAGCGGCATCCGCCACCGTGGTCGCGACCCTGCTGCTTGGCCTGAAACCACAGCTCCAGGCCTGGGTCGGCAAGCTGGACGAGACCGAGCTCCAGGCAACGCTGCAGCTGCTGCTGATCTCGGTGGTGCTGCTCCCGATCCTGCCGGACCGCGGCTTCGGCCCCGCCGCCGCCCTGAATCCCTACGAGTTGTGGTGGATGGTGGTGCTGATCGCCGCGATCTCCTACGTCGGCTACTTCGCCGTGCGCATCGCCGGCGCCCACGCCGGTATACCGCTGACGGGCCTGCTGGCCGGTCTGGCGTCTTCGACCGCACTGACGCTGCAGATGTCGCGCCTGGCGCAACGCCCCGACGCCGATCGCAACCTGCTCGGCGTTGCCATCCTGCTCGCCAACGCGACGCTTTTTCCGCGCATCCTGATCATCGTCGGCCTAGTGCAACCGGCGCTGCTGCGGCCGTTGAGCCTGCCGTTCGGCCTCATGTTCCTCGTCACCGCCCTGCCCTCACTGCTGTTGTGGCTGCGTCGTGCGCCGGCGGGTGGAGCCGCGCCGGTGCACACCCAAAACCCGTTGGCACTGGGCTCGGCGTTACGCTTCGGCCTGTTGCTGGCGGCGGTGATGCTGCTGAGCCGCCTCGCCGCCGACCGCTTCGGCGATGCCGGGGTGCTCGCACTCGCGGGCATCTCCGGAATCGTCGACGTCAATGCCATCACGCTCTCGGTGGCACGCATGCACCAACCGCAGGTGTCGGCGTTCATCGCCACACTCGCAATCGTGCTGGCCATCGCCAGCAACTCCCTGTTCAAGACCGGCATCGCCTGGTGGGTGGGCACGGGCGGGCTCGCGCTGCGCGTGGGCCTGCCGCTGCTCGGCGGCTGCGCCGCCGGCCTGGGGCTCCTGTGGCTGGCCACGCAACCCGCGACACTGCCGGAGCCAATACTCGAATGGTGGTGGAAAAACGGCCGCTAACGGCTCTGTGTGCGCAGCCGGCGCGAGACCCCGCACCGTGGGAGCGGCGTCCCCGCCGCGATGCGCGCGAGACCCCGCGTCGACGGTGGTAATCGCCACCACCGACGTGCGGATTGCCCAGCCACCGCTCAAGGCAAGAGTCACCAACGCCGGACACCACCGGAAGCCGGCACCAGGCGCGGGCATCCCGCCTCACTGGCACTCCCATTGCGTTACCGTCGTTGCAAGCAGAACCCCCTACTACGGAGACCATCATGAAGCTGCGACCACTGACCCTCACCACGCTGTCCGCACTCACACTCTGCCTGTCCCAGGCGGTCCTGGCCCAGGGAATGGGCAGCCATCCAGGACCCATGACCTTCAAGGAGGCGGACCTCAACGGCGACGGCAACATCACCGAGCAGGAGCTCTACCAGGCCCGCGCCAAGCGCATGGGAAACCTGTCGCAACAGGGCTACCCCATGCGCATGGCCGGCCAGGCGCCCAACTTCGGCGACGTCGACCTGAACGGCGACGGCAAGGTCGGACCGGACGAATTCGCCCAGGCCCAGCAGCAGCACATGCAGCGCATGCGCGGCTCGGGCATGGGTCCGCCCACCGGTGCACCACCAGCGCCCGGCCAAAACATGCCCGGCCAGGGAGGCAACTGACAGAGACCGTGAAAGCATTGCTCGCAACGCCGAAAGCGAGCGGAGCGTAGGTGTCGAGCCGGGCGCGTGGCGAGCCGGCTGAAAGCCGGCGTTCCCAGCGGACGCCGGTTGCACCGCCCCCACCCGCCACTGCCCCCACCACTCAGCCCACGATTGGGCCCACGATTGGGCCCACGATTGGGCCCACGATTGGGCTTGGCCCCGCGCTTGCACTTCCGGCGGGCGAGGGCGCGAGCGCACCTCGCGGTCGCGTCGTCTTCAACCACACCGAGGAGTGTCGAGTATGAACGAGCCAAAGCAAATCCATGTGCGTCCCGTCGCGAGTCTGTCCACCATCGCCCTGGTGCTGGGCGGCATCCTGCTGTCGGCCGGGGCCGTCGCCGCCGGCAGCGACACCGGGAGCATGGGTGATCAGCAGACGGGCGCAATGGAGCAGTCCGCGTCCGTGTCCGGCAGCGCGGACCAGAAGGCGGGGCAAAGTGAAGCATCCATCGTCAAACAGCTGCCCGACCGCTACAAGCTCAGCACCTGGCTCGGCAAGCCGGTGGACAACACCGAGGGCAAGAAGCTCGGCACGGTCAAGGACCTGGTGATGGACGATATGGGTCAAGTGCGCTACGTCGTCATGAAGAGCAAGCTACTCGCCGGCAACACGCAGGGTGATGTGGTTGCGGTGCCGGTGGGGTATTTCGACTATCCGCTGGCGCGTAAGGACCACCTGGTGCTCGACGCCACGCCGGAGCAGGTGCAACAGGCGCCGGCCTTCAGCGCCAACGAGATGCCGGACATGGGCCAGGAGGAGGTCAGCGGCGTCATCATTGCCTACTGGGTGCCGGCGGACACGGGCCAAGGTCAGGGGCAGGGTGGCGAACAGGGCCAAGCTCAGGCCCCCGGTCAGGCACAAGGTCAGGCACAAGGTCAGGCACAAGGTCAGGCACAAGGTCAGGCACAAGGTCAGGCTCAAGGT